>CAYMXD010000019.1:0-12796 GCA_964394095.1 uncultured Mesohalobacter sp.
CATTCCTGCAGTGGGTAACCATGAGTTTTACCCTGTAGAAAAAGGAGAAAGCAAACAACTATCCATCCAATGGCGACCGCAATTCACGCTGCCTGTTGAAACATCTTTACCAGAAAAACTCCATGAAACAGTTTATAAAGTAGATTATCAGGACATCCGAATCATTGTCTTAAACTCTAACACCGATTTAGAGGAGCAAACCTCTTATTTGGAAGAGCAATTAAAAACATCAACCGCCAAATGGAATATCCTCACCTGTCATCATTCGGTGTTTTCGCCTGCAAAAGGCCGTGATTTTGAATTTGCCCGCAAAAATTGGAAACCATTACTTGATAAATACAATGTAGATTTGGTTTTAAATGGACACGATCACACCTACGCTCGCGGTCACGCACCTCTAAGAACCACTTCATCAGCAAGTGAAACAGCTTTCACAACAATGTATGTCACCTCTGTTAGTGGTCCGAAACAGTATAAACTGGATAAAGAACAAATCAAAGCTTACGAAAAAGATGGCTACACTTTAGACAAGTCCGGAGAGCAAACCCAGTTTTATCAGGTGATTTCAGTTGAAGATAATACTTTAACTTATGTGGCTTATACCGCTTTAGGTGAAGAATATGACAGGGCTGTGATTGTTAAAGATTTTGAAAGCGGTATAAAGAAGTTGAAATAATTTTTGAATTATAAAAATTATCGGGAAGTGTATCTTTCAGTGGCGACCAAAAAAGCACAGCCCTTAGTTTTTCAGTCGTAAAGTTAGAAAATAAATCCCAAACTTTTGCCTGCTGGCGAAGCAGGGTTTCTTCCGATAGCTATCGGAATCCCAAACCTCGCCATTGAAGATACATAATGTTGGCGGTAGTATTCAATCACTAGTTCGATTTTTGTCATTCATTTTAATCGGATCTTGTCTTGTGTCAAATACATCACTTATTATTACTTGGTCATCGTTAATCCGATATACGATTTTGTAATTCCCACTGACTAAATATCTATGATTTTGATTAAGTTTTTGAAGGTTAAATTCAACTTGACCAGATTCGGGATAATCAATGAGTTGTTTTGTAGAAGCAAGTATTTGTTTTTTAATTCTATGAGCAACTTTTTTAGTTGCATTCTCAGAGTAGTAATCAAAAATCCCTTTTAAGTTATCGATAGCAAAATCAGTCCAAATTATTTTCATTGTTACCAATTTGCAGAAAGTTTTTCTAATTCATCTTGAGTCTTGAAATTTCCATTTTTGAAATCCTTTTCAGATTTTTCAATTCTATCTATCAACTCATCAACAGTAAAAGGCTTAAAATCATATTCCTTTTGTTGTTTGTTGATTATATATTTTTCGATCCTTTCAAAGAATTTTTCATCCTGTAATTGGGCTAAATATGATATTAAATTCAATTTTCTTGTCTGTAAATCCATAATATTTATTTTTCTCAAATTTACGAAAATAATTTATTAAACTAAATTTTGTTTATTATCTCGCATATATTACCGCCAACTAATAGGTATTAACTGTTTGAGATCTTCAATTTCGGATTTGAAATAAAATCATCTTTTCAAAAATAACGCATTTTTTCTTTTATTAAAGATAATACCTAAAATTACGATGGTTTGTGAAGATTATTCAATGTAAAAATGAATATTGTAAGGAAATATTTTAGGATGGGCAATTCTTACATTTTTATATCGAATGCTGAAAGCTGTTGCCATTTCGGCTATCTTTTGGATCGTATCTTATATACAGCCAGAAAATCTCTTTTCTAATCCTGGTTGCTTTTCCTTGTACCATTTTTTTGCTTCTCTTATATCCTGTATTACATCATCTAAGTATTTAACTTCATACATAGATTATTCACTTTTTTAACTCACTTAATAGCGTTTTTATAGGAAGCAGTTTTTCAGAGTTTTCACAGGTCTTTTTTAACCTTTCATCAATAATTTCTTTTTCCCATTTAGGGATATCTTCATTTATTTCGTCAATATATGGATATGACGCTTTTATCAATTCCCATTCTTTGAAAGGAATAAATACACCTGTTGGATTACCATCGTCATCTTGTAGAATTTGCTTTTTCATAAACAAGCTTTTTACAAATATAAAAAACATTACTATTGGTTAACTATTTTATTATTTGAAAATAATCAAGCTATGCGAAGAGTTTGCAACTTCGCATTGTTCTTTTTAATTATAAATCTCCTCCAAAGCATTTTCAAGATGTGAGAATTTGAAAACAAAGCCTTCCTCTTGTATTTTATCTGCACTCACGAGCTGACTGCTCAAAACAATTTGCGCCATTTCACCAAGCAACAATTTTAAGGCAAATTTTGGCACAGGAGGCAGAAAAAGGGGTTTATCAAGAGCTTTGGCAATGGCCTTAGTCATCTCTTTGTTGTTTACCGGATTTGGGGCTACCGCATTATACACGCCGGTAATCTCTTCATCAATCACATAACAAAACAGTCGTGCTAAGTCGTCAATATGGATCCAAGATTGCCACTGCTGACCACTTCCTAACGGAGCACCGGCATACTTTTTTATGGGGTCTGCCATCTTTTCCAATGCGCCACCTTCAGCAGAAAGGACAACACCAATTCTCAGCTTGGTAACTTTCAGGTTAAGATTTTCAAATTGATCGGCTGCGGTTTCCCATTTTTGAACGACTTCTCCAAGAAAGTCATCACTTAAATTGGATTCATCTTCATCATATAGATTGGTAAGTGAACTTGGATAAACGCCTACAGCACTCGCTGTCACTATATGTTTGACCTGATGTTTTATTTTGGAAAGACTATTTTGTAATAAATTAAGTGTGTTTATTCTACTCTCCAGAATGGCTTTTTTATGACTGGAAGTCCACCTTTTGGCTACACTGGCACCGGCAAGATTTACAATAACCTCTACACCATCAAAACACTCTTCGTCTATAGTTTGTTGCTCTGGATTCCAGTGAAAGCCTTTAAAGTTTTCTTTCTGCTCAATTTTAGATTTTCTAGTGGTTAAATAATTTATTGTATCTCCTCGATGCAACAATAAATCTGTAATTTCCTTTCCTACCAGCCCTGTAGCCCCTGTAATTAGAACTCTCATCTTATTTTTTGTTTAAAGGTATGGCATATCTTTTTAAACATTCCTAAGTATATTTTAAAATTTTATAGTTGGTTAATTTTTCAAAACGCCAATAACTTTCAAAACACTTATAAACGTTGATTATGAGCTGGCTTAGAACATTTTATGACTTTTAACCAGACCTTAACAAGCTCAACACAAATATTTTATCAATTTGCATCGTTAAAATAACCATATAAAACTTGTTTAAATGGATGGTCAAAATACAAGCGTAGATATCGCCCAAATCAATGAAAAAATTGAAAGAGAAAGTGCTTTTGTTGATTTGCTAACCAATGAAATCAACAAAGTCATCATCGGTCAAAAAGACATGGTAGAACGCCTGCTTATAGGTTTGATTGGAAAAGGCCATATTCTTCTGGAAGGTGTGCCGGGTTTGGCAAAAACACTAGCCATAAACACCCTGTCAAAAGCTGTTCAGGGCTCTTTTAGCCGTATTCAGTTCACCCCCGATTTACTTCCGGCAGATGTGGTTGGGACGATGATTTACAACATGAAAGTCAACGACTTTAGCATAAAAAAAGGGCCTATTTTCGCCAACTTTGTCTTGGCAGACGAAATCAACCGTGCACCGGCAAAAGTACAATCGGCATTGCTTGAAGCCATGCAGGAAAAGCAAGTGACTATTGGCGATGAAACCTTTATCCTCGATAAACCTTTTCTGGTCATGGCGACCCAAAACCCGGTTGAACAGGAAGGAACATATCCCTTGCCCGAAGCACAGGTGGACAGGTTTATGCTAAAAACCGTCATCGATTACCCTAAAATTGAAGAAGAACAACAGGTTGTAAGAGCTAACCTAAGCGGTAGTTTTAGTGACGTAAACCCAGTGGTAAGCGTAGAACAAATCCTAAAAGCTCAAGATGCTGTGAAGGATGTGTATATGGATGAAAAAATTGAAAAATATATCCTCGATCTTATTTTTGCAACTCGATATCCGGACAAGTACAGATTGAGCGAAATAAAACCTCTTATCAGTTTTGGAGCTTCTCCGCGTGGTAGTATCAATCTCGCAACCTGTGCCAAATGTTATGCCTTTATCAGAAGACGAGGCTATGTCATTCCGGAAGATGTAAGAGCTGTGGTCATGGACGTATTGAGACACAGAATAGGCATCACTTACGAAGCCGAAGCCGAAAACGTCACCTCAGAAGACCTCATCGCCAAAATCGTCAACGAAGTCGAAGTCCCATAAATACTATTTAAATAGTAATTAATAAGAATGATAATCATATTTTCATTTAAAATAAATACAAAGTGCTCACTTTTAAGCCCTTCCCTTTGGGAAGGGTTTGGGATGGGCTTTTAGGATATACTTCTCTCCATGGAAACCAAAGACCTCATAAAAAAAGTCAGAAAAATCGAAATCAAAACACGTCGCCTCAGCGATCACGTGTTTGGTGGCGAATACCATTCGGCATTCAAAGGCCGAGGGATGACTTTTAATGAAGTGCGGAGTTACCAATTTGGCGACGATGTGCGTTCTATTGACTGGAATGTAACGGCAAGATACAATGAACCCTTTGTTAAAGTCTTTGAAGAGGAACGGGAATTGACGATGATGCTGATGATAGATGTTTCCGGCTCTGAATATTTTGGCACGCAAAGCACCTACAAGAAAAATATACTGATAGAAATTGCTGCAACGCTGGCGTTTTCTGCCATTCAAAACAATGATAAAGTCGGTTTGATGCTCTTTACAGATCAAATTGAACTCTATATTCCGCCTCAAAAAGGAAGAATGCACGTGTTGAGAATAATTCGCGAATTAATTGAGTTTAAACCTCAAAACCATAAAACCGATATTTCGTTTGCGCTTAAGTCTGTTAGTAACATGATCAAAAAAAGGGCAATTGTTTTTGTGATGTCAGACTTTATGGATGACAATTATGAAAGGAGTTTAAAAATTGTATCTAAGCGGCATGATGTGACCGGCATTCGAATTTTTGACGAAAGAGAAGCAGAGCTACCTAATGTTGGATTGGTGCAGGCTAAAGATGCAGAAAGCGGCAATTTAGCATGGATTAATACAGCATTTAGGAGCACCAGAAAACGCTACCGTAAACAATATTTAAAGCGCGTAGAGTATTTTGACAAAAGTTTTAAGTTAAGTGGAGCAGGACGAATTTCAACCAAAGTAGAAGACAGTTATGTAAAAAAATTACTCAGTTATTTTAAAGCCAGATAAATTTCAATGCATAAAAAATTATTGACATACTATTTTTTGTTCACGCTGGTATTACTGTTGAGCAATATGCAGACCAAGGCTCAGGAGGTTTCTGCAGAGATTGACAGGGACACCATTAAAATTGGAGAGCAAATAAAATATACCATTACAGCAAAGGTTGAACCCGAAGATATTATAACTTTTCCTGAAGGACAAACTTTTACCCCTTTGGAAATGGTTGAAGCTTTTAAAATTGACACTACACAGCTTGAACCTAAAAAAATTCTTTCAAAAACATACGCCTTGACTCAGTTTGATTCAGGCAGTTATGTGATTGGTCAACAAACCCTCAAGCTGAACGAAGATTTTTTACAAACTGATAGCATTAGGCTTAAGGTGAACGATGTAGCGGTCGATACAACCAAACAGAAATTATTTCCTATCAAAACCTACATTGATATTGAAAAGCCTTTTGAAATCAGTTCTTGGTTGTGGTGGGTTATTTTGGGAATACTCATTATTGTAGCATTGGCGTACATTATTTTGAAATTTAAAAACAAAAAAGACAAAAAGAAACGCCGCATACCGCCTTATCAAAAAGCGCTTCAATCGCTTCAGGAGCTCGATAATTCAAGTTTGATAGAACACAGAAACTTAAAGGAGTATTACTCTAAACTCACAGAAATAAGCCGAAGATATCTTGAAGAAAAAGTCGAAATTCGAGCGCTTGAATATACCAGTAATGAGTTGGTTGAAGAGTTAGAAAACAGGCGAAAAAGTCAAAATTTAGAAGTCAGTAGTGAACTTGTAGAAGACTTTAAAAAAGTTTTACAACGCGCCGATTTAGCCAAATTCGCCAAATCGGCACCGGATGTTATCACGGCCAAATCTGATCGAAAAAATATTGAGACGTTTACCAATTCTATGCAAACGGCCATTCCTGAGCCTACTGAGGAAGAAAAGAAAAGAGACGAAGCCTATCAGGCTATACTCAAAAAAAGACGCCAAAGAAGAAACATTGCATTCATTATATTAGGAGTGTTAGCCATTCTTAGCGTCACAACCGTCACTTTAGTTGCTACCAAAGGGTATGATTATGTAAAAGATGCTTATTTCGGTAATGCTTCCAAAGACTTATTAGAAGGCGACTGGATTACAAGCACCTATGCTTATCCGCCATTACAAATATCTACCCCGGAAGTTTTGGTGAGAAAACCTATTGACAGCCTTAATCAAAACCCAAAACAACAGGAATTAATTGTAGATTCCGAAACATTCGTTTACGGCAGTTTATTCTCTAATTTATATATAGTTTTAGGTTCAGTAGAACTAAAGCAGGAAGCAGAATTCGACTTAAGCAAAGCTATAGATGGGATTTATGCTAATCTAGAACAAAAAGGCGCCATCAATATTTTAAGTAAAGACGAAGAGTTTGAATCCTTAGACGGCACTAAGGGTGTAAAAGTGTCTGGAAGTTTTAAAATTAAAAACCCTATCACGGGAAATGATATCAAGAAAAACTATCAAATTTTAAATTTTGGCTTAGGGGGAAACTACCAGCAAATCACTATTGTGCACAATGAAAATGACAGGTTTGCTGATGAAATCACTAGTCGCATTATCAATACAGTAGAATTTAAATTAGAAAACAATTAACATGTTCAGTAACCTCACTTTTGAAAACCCGGCTTGGTTTTGGCTACTATTGGCTTTACCACTTTTTGTAGCCTGGTACATCATCAAAAGGAGAGAGAGCCAAGTTCCTGTAAAGTTCTCTGATACCTCAGCATTTTCAAAATCTTCCATCTGGGGAAATCTTAAACATCTCATGTTCGGTGCAAAACTTATAGCCTGGATTTTTCTCACTGTAGCCATGGCAAGACCAAGGACTGTAGATGTGACCACCGACATCAAAAAAACGCGCGGCATAGATATTGTGATGTCTATGGATATATCTGCAAGTATGCTGGCTAAAGATTTTAGACCAAACCGGATGGAGGTGGTTAAAGAGGTAGCTTCAGAATTTATTGAAAATAGACCCAATGATCGAATTGGGTTGGTGGTATTTTCAGGTGAAAGTTATACCAAAACTCCTGTAACTTCAGATAAAACCATTGTTCAAAAAACACTTGAAGGCATTTCCTATTCAAGCCAGATTGAAGGTGGTACGGCCATAGGCATGGGGCTTTCTACAGCGGTGAATAGGTTAAAAGATAGCGAAGCTAAAGGAAAAGTGATTATTTTGTTGACAGATGGTGTAAATAACACAGGATTTATCGAGCCTAAAACCGCAGCCGATTTAGCTCTGGAGTACGACATCAAAGTATATTCTATTGGTGTGGGAAGTATGGGTACTGCCTTATCTCCTGTGGCAATAGATAGAAGAGGAAAATTTCAGTACCGAAATACAAAAGTAGAAATTGATGAAGATTTGTTACAGGAAATATCTACATTAACAGGCGGACAATATTTTAGAGCCAATAATGAAGACAAACTTAAGTCTATCTACGAGGAAATTAATAAACTGGAAAAAACTGAAATCAAAGAAACTAAATATTACAACTACGACGAAAAGTACCCTATTTTTGTCATTATAGCCGGTTTAATTTTGGTAGTCGTAAGCTTATTGAAGTACACCCTAATGAGAAGTATAGTATAGATGATAAGATTTGAAAACACATATTATTTCTGGTATTTTGGCCTGGTAGGCTTTATCATCCTCTTGTTTTTTTTGTACATCCTGTGGCAAAAGCGTACCCAGGGTAAATTTGCTACACCAAAGTTATTTAAAGCTCTAGCCCCTCAACGCTCTTCATTTAAGCAATGGCTTAAGTTTATATTTTTAGTCTTAAGCATTTCCTGTTTTATCATTGCACTGGCTAACCCCAAAATGGGGACTAAAATAGAAACCGTAAAACGGCAAGGTGTAGATATCGTATTTGCAGTAGACGTTTCAAAAAGTATGCTGGCTGAAGACATTGCACCAAACAGGCTGGAAAAAAGTAAACAAATTGTCTCTCAGATTTTAAATGAATTGGTTTCAGACCGGGTTGGAATCATTGGTTATGCCGGAAGTGCGTTTCCGCAATTGCCAATTACAACAGATTACGGTGCCGCAAAAACATTTTTACAAGCCATGAATACCGATATGGTGTCTAGCCAAGGCACCGCAGTAGCAGATGCTATTGATCTAGCAGCAACGTATTATGATAGAGACGAAACCACAAATAGAATACTCATTATAGTTGGAGATGGCGAAGACCATGGAAGTAAAGCTGAAGAAGCTATTAAAAGAGCTAAGGAAAACAACATCAAAATATTTACGATAAGCGTCGGTACCACGAAAGGAGGGCCAATTCCTATCCGTTCAAATCAGGGTGTTAGTTATAAAAAGGATAATTCCGGACAGACTGTAATTACAAAAGCTGACAAAATGACTCTGAGAAATATAGCAGAAAAAGGCGGTGGTGTGTTTATAGATGAGCCCAGAACTGATGAGAATGTTAAAATTCTATTAGAAAATCTACAAAAAATTGAAAAATCAGAATTTGAATCCAAACAATTTTCAGATTTTAAAACTCAATTTCAGTGGTTTGTTGCACTTGGCATGCTTTTTATTGTTTTAGATGTGGTTATACTAGAGAGAAAGACCAAATGGATAAGACAATTAAATTTATTTAATGAAAAAAATGAGGAAGATGATGTATAGAGTTTTATTTTCAATTGCAATAATGTTTATTTCAGGTCTATGTTTAGCTCAGGAAGCAAAGCCTGAAAAAACAGAAAAACTTTACAAAAAGTTTTCGGCACAGGCGGCAGAAGAAATAAAAAAAGGTCAATTTGCACAGGCTGAGGCTTTATACAGAAAAGCTTTAGACAAAAAACCCGATGGCGACAAAGCGGCTTTTAATTTCGGCAATTTATATTTTGAAAACCAAAAAACAAAGCAATCTGCCATTCGATATGTAGAATCGGCGAAAGCTTCTGAAGACAAAATGGTCAAGCACAAAAATTTTCATAACCTGGGGAATTTAATGATGGAGGAAAAAAAATACGGAGAAGCCGTTGAAGCTTATAAAAATGCTTTGAGAAATAATCCTGATGATGAAGAGACCCGATATAATCTCGCTGTAGCTAAAAAGAAAAAGCAAAAGCAAGACAATGAAGGTGGCGGAAAGGACAAAAACAAAGATCAGAAAAAAGAAGATAAGAATAAAAAAGACGAGAAAGATAAAGGCGGAGAAGGCAACGAAGACAAAAAAGAGCAGGATAAACAGGATAGTAAAGACGGTGAGGACGAGAAAGAAAGCAAAAAGAAAGACGAAAATGCCAAAAAAGATCCAAAAGACGGCAATCAAGAAAAACAAAAAAAGCCGTCTAATCCTAAACCTCAAAAAGGCAAAATGAGTGAACAGCAAATCAAAAATTTGTTACAGGCCATTCAGAATAAAGAAAAAGACACACAGGAGAAGATGAACGCCAAAAAAGTAAAAGGCGCTAAAGTGAAAACAGAGAAAGATTGGTAAATGAAGAACCTTGTAATCATATTATGTTTAAGTGTTTGTGCTTTAACTCAGGCTCAGGTCAAATTTGATGCTGAAGTTAGCCGAGAGAAACTTGGTATGAATGAGCGATTACGTGTAGAATTCAAAATAAACCAAAACGGAGATAATTTCATTCCGCCAAGTTTTGATGGGTTTAGGAGAATTGCAGGGCCTAATCAATCAGTAAGTCAGAGTTGGGTAAATGGAAAGAGTTCATTCAATAAGACTTACACCTACTTTCTTCAACCCCTAAAACGAGGAAAACTTACAATTGGTCAGGCTGAAATTACAATAGACGGAGAAATTTATAAAACATCTCCTATCACGGTAGAAGTTACAGCAGCGGTAGATAATCCGAGCGAAACCGCGGAAGCTACACCAGAACGTAAAGCTTTAGATGGCATACATTTGGTAGCGGAAGTATCAGACAGTAATCCTTTTTTAAATGAAGGCATCTATGTTGTCTATAAATTATACGTGAGTCCTTCTACAGACATAAGGAACTGGAGACCTTTAGACAATCCAAAATATGAAAACTTCTGGAGTCAAAATATAGATATAAAAAAGCTCGAGGTTAAAAACGGGGAGTTTGCAGGTAAACCTTATCGTTATGTTGAGCTGAGAAAAACCATTTTGTATCCTCAAAAGACAGGAAAACTTACTATTGAACCTTTAACCTTATCTATTGCCGTTGAAGTGCCTACAAACAGAAGAGACATCTTTGGAAGAAGGCTTTATGAGACTGTTGATAAAACTTATTCAACAAAAACCCGAACCATCAATGTAAAAGCTCTTCCTGAAGAGGGTAAACCTTCAAGTTTTACAGGAGCAGTGGGAAAATTCGACTTCGGCGTGAGCGTAGACAAAAATACGCTTACAGCCATGGAATCTTTACAGGCCGAAATACAGTTAAACGGTCAGGGAAATATGAGTTTGTTTGAATTACCACCATTAAAAACTCCGAACAATATTGAAATATTTGAGCCTGAAAAAAAGGATAACATAAGAACAATAAGTAAAGGTATGATTGGTACCAAAAAAAATATTTACACTTTGGTTCCCCAACAGTCCGGCAAGCAGATAATACCAAGTTTAGAGTTTTCATATTTTGACCCTTCAAAAAATGAATATGTTACCATAAATTCGCAACCTATTTCTTTAGAAGTTGAGCCCAATACGAGCCTTAGCAATACATCTACAACCAATAATAACTTACCAGAAAAAAATACTAATTTTATAAAAGGTCCCGGTAGTCAATTTAATTTTATTGCACTAAACACAAAACTAAAGAATAATGATGAGGAGCGGTTTTTTAAGAGTACCAGTTTTTGGGTTTTGTTATATTGTGCTATAGCCCTGTTTTTGTTTTTCATCGTTTTTTCTAAAATCCGTTCAAGGGAAGGGCAGTCTGCCGGTGAAGCCAATCAAAGGAAAGCCAATAAGTTGGCGAAAAAATACTTGTCTGAGGCAAAATCACAGCAGAACAGCTCTAAAGCTTTTTACCTCGCATTAGAAAAAGCGCTACACAATTATCTCAAGGCAAAGCTTAGAATCACTACCAGTGAACTGAGTAAAGAAAAAATTGAAGAGTTACTAAATAAAAAAGGAGCGAATGACACAGATATAGCTAATTTTTTAATGCTTTTGAAGAATTGCGAAATGGCGAGGTATTCTCCGCTATCTGAGTCTGAAATAGATGATGATTATCAACAGGCAAAGAATACACTTGCACAATTAGATAAAAGTTTATGAAATTAAAAGTAGCCATACATGTATTAATGCTTTGTTTCAGTTTGACGGCCTTTAGCCAAACAGACTCTATATTCAATAAAGCTAATGATGCTTATGCAAATGGAAATTATAAAGAGGCTCAGCGTCTTTACCAATCCATTTTAAAGGAAAATAAAGTCTCAAGCGAGTTATTCTTCAACTTAGGGAACAGCTACTATAAAATGGATGATGTTGCCAACAGCATTTATTTTTATGAAAAGGCTTTAAAGTTAGATCCAAATAATTCTAAGGTCAAAAATAACTTAGCATTTGCAGAGCGTATGCGCTTAGACCAATTTGAAAGCTTGCCGGAATCTGAATTAGATCAGGGTTTAGATCGTGTAATCAAATTATTTTCCGTCGATACTTGGTCTGTATTGGGTATTGTACTCTTGTTTTTAGCCGGAATTATATTTGCTGTCTTTATATTCAAAAGAAAGCCATCAGTAAAAAGACTTTCACTCGGCATTTGTATACTGTTTTTACTTTTGTCTGCCGGGGGATTTAGTATGGCTGAAATTCAGCTAAATCAAATTAATAAGTTTACTTATGGCGTTATCTTCGAAAAAGAAAAGCCGGTTTTTGAAGAACCAAACCCTAAGGCCGGTACACTTTTAGAATTACATGAGGGTACAAAAGTAAAAATCTTAGATCAGTTCAGATCATTCTATAAAATTGAATTGCCTGAAGGAACTATCGGTTGGGTAAAAACCAATAATTTGAAAATCATTTAGAATAATTTATACCTTTATTGTCTTCAAGATTCTGAAAGAACTTTCGGATATATTGACGGCATGACCCTGAATATTAAATTGTTTAATATGCTTATCCTTTAGTTTACCCAAAATATAACCAAATTTTTAAATATTTGCTTTACGAAGTTTACAGAATAATAGCTGTTTCATTCCGATATCCCTATTTATTTACTCAAAAGCAAACATAAATTCAAAAAATTATTCGACACCCTTCGGGGTCGTTAGGGACTTTAGGTCATATTTACTATAAACATATGACCCGTTCCGGGTCAATATATTATTTGTAAAATAAATAATTTAAGCCTATCAAGTGATCTCAACTAAGAGAAGTTTGCCACATTACAACTCATCACATGCCCATAGTTGCAACTATTAAAGAGTATAAAGTTAAGGCTGAAAGCCTTATATGTTTATAGTAAAAAACTAAACC
>CAYMXD010000020.1:0-4908 GCA_964394095.1 uncultured Mesohalobacter sp.
TTAAAAAAGTTGACACTTGGATCTAATTCTTCAAATGAACTCATGCCTGAAGACAAAATGACTGGTTTTTGAGTTCGACTTATTTTTTCTAATAACAAAAAATTATTGACTTCACCGGAGCCGATTTTATATCGTTTCACACCAATTTCTTCGGCTAGATCTACAGCTGCATTACTGAACACAGAAGCCATGAATTCAATATTAGCCTCATCGCAATGCTGTTTTAAGCCTTTCCATTGCTGCAGACTAAAGGACATTCTCTTCCAGTATTCGTATCTGCTTTTGTCCTGATAGCTAAACTTTATTCGAAAAGGCTCATGAATACTGCTTTCAGCATGGGCGATATGGATTTGAAATTTGACAGCTCTCACTCCTCTTTTACTTAGAGCATCAATATAAGCATGAGCCATACCAAGACTTCCCTCGTGAGCTTGAGCAATTTCTGCAATGGTAAAAATAGAATCAGAATTCATAATAAAGCAATATGGAGTTCAAATTAACTAAAAAAGAAATATATTTATAGCATTATAGGGATTAAAACTTTATTTTTACCAATCAAATATCATGTTATGAAGCGCAAAATATGCGTTGTTATTACTGCAAGAGCTTCTTACAGCAGAGTTAAATCTGTATTACAAGCCATAAAAAATCACCCTGAATTAGAGCTTCAACTCCTGGTAGCTGCATCTGCCCTACTCAATCGTTACGGTAATGCCATAGACTTTATAAAAGCTGATGGCTTTAGAGTTGATGCTAAAGTCTTTAGCGTTCTTGAAGGCGAAAATACTACTGCAGCAGCAAAAACAACCGGCCTTGGTATTATTGAACTTTCCAGTGTATTTGAAAACCTTAAACCAGATATTGTGGTAACAGTTGCCGATAGATTTGAAACCATTTCGACTGCTATTGCTGCATCTTATATGAATATTCCTCTGGCACATTTACAAGGTGGTGAAGTTACCGGAAATATTGATGAAAAAGTAAGACATGCTATCACAAAACTTGCAGATTATCATTTTGTGGCTACAGAAGATGCATTTCAGCGGGTACTCAAATTAGGTGAGGATAAAGAGAGTATTTTCAATACCGGCTGTCCTTCAATTGACTTGGCCTTACCTGTTCTAAAGCGTAAGCCTCTAAGTTTTAACCCTTATCAAAAGTACGGAGGTGTTGGTCATGAGCCTGAATATCAAAATGGCTATATGCTTGTGATGCAGCACCCTAATACTACTCAAATTGAAAAGAGTCGGGCGCACATAGAAGAAACATTAAAGGCCATTGATGAGTTAAAAATCCCCACCTTTTGGTTCTGGCCAAATATAGATGCAGGCGCTGATGGTACTTCTACCGGTATTCGGGCTTACAGGGAGCATCATGAACTTAAGCATGTACATTTTTTTAAGAACATGAGTAGTGAGGATTTTTTAGAACTCCTATACAATGCCAGATCCTTAATTGGTAATTCGAGTGTGGGAATTCGTGAATCCTCTTTTCTTGGCGTACCTGTCGTTAATATAGGCGACAGACAACACCGAAGACAACGAGCAGAAAATGTAGTTGATGTTAAACCTAAAACTTCAGAAATCAAGGAAGCCATTAAGATTCAAATAAATAAAAGCTTTCCAAAAAATGAATTATATGGTAAAGGCTATTCAGGAAAAAACATCGCTCAAATTTTATCTAAAATCAAGCTTAAATTCCATAAGACTATAACTTATTAAACAAATAAAAATGAAACCTTCATCTCTGCTTAAAAATGCTGTTTTACTATTCATATGTGTTACTTTTGCCAGCGCTTGTAAAACAGATAAAAAAGATAAATTGAAAACAGATACATCAGCACCCCTGGTCAAAAAGAAAGATACGACTTTAACTATCCACGGTGATGAAAGGGTTGACCCCTATTACTGGCTAAGAGAACGTGAAAATCCGGAAGTAATTTCTTATTTAGAACGTGAAAACGAGTACTATCTGGCAGAATCTGCTTCAACAAAAACTTTGCAGGACAGCCTTTTTGTTGAAATGAAATCGCGCATCAAGGAAGATGATGAATCTGTTCCCTACAAATTACGAGGATATTGGTACATCACCCGATATGAAACCGGTCAAGATTACCCTATCTATACCAGAAAAAAAACTTCACTTGATGCTAAAGAAGAAGTGATGTTTAACGTCAATGAATTTGCTAAAGCTTACAATTACTTCAGATTGTCGGGGGTAAAAATTACTCCCGATAACCAAATGGCAGCTTTTGCAACCGATACTATTGGCAGAAGAATTTACAGCCTTCAATTTAAAAATTTAGACACCGGTGAAGTTCTTCCAACAAAAATTGAAAATACCACAGGAAATAGTGCCTGGGCCAACGATAACAAAACTTTGTTTTACACCAGACAGCATCCTGAAACCTTAAGATCTTATCAAATCTATAAGCATGTTTTAGGAACTTCACCGGCAGACGATAAATTGATTTATGAAGAAAATGATGAAACTTTTAACACCTATGTCTATAAAAGCAAATCCCAGAAATATATTATCATTGGCTGCAATAGTACAACTACCAGTGATTATAAAATTCTAGATGCAAATACACCAGATGCAGAGTTTAAAAGTTTTACGCCAAGAACAAAAGACCTTGAATATAGCATTGCTCATTATGATGATAGCTTTTATATCTTGACCAATCAAAATGAGGCTATAAACTTTAAATTAATGAAAACTTCGGAGCAAAACACAGCTGAAGAGAACTGGGTTGATGTCATTCCACACAGAGAACATGTCCTGCTTGAAGATATTGAAATTTTTAAAAACTACCTGGTTACGACTGAAAGACACAACGGTTTAAGCAAAATACACGTGCAGTCTTGGGATGAACAGGTTGATTATTTTATACCATTTGACAGTGAAACATATACTGTAGGCGGCAGCACGAATCTGGAGTTTGACACTACTAAATTTAGATATTATTTTACTTCATTGAATGTCCCCGCCTCTACAATGGAATATGATATGGAAACCAAACAAAAAAAAGTTTTAAAACAACAAAGCGTCCAAGACCCCAACTTTAATCAAAATAATTACGACACAAAACGCTTATTTGCTACAGCTGAAGACGGCACACAAATTCCTGTTTCCCTTATTTACAAAAAAGGTCTGAAACGAGATGGTAAAAATCCGCTATTACAATATGGCTACGGCAGTTACGGTGCGACAATCGACCCCTATTTTTCTACCAGCCGGTTATCTTTACTCGACCGTGGTTTTGTATTTGCTATTGCACATATTCGCGGCAGTGAATACATGGGCAGAAGCTGGTACGATAACGGAAAACTTTTTAAAAAGAATAATACTTTTACCGATTTTATTGATGTGTCTAAATTTTTGATCCGGGAAGAATACACTTCTGCGGAGCATTTATATGCTATGGGTGGTTCTGCAGGAGGCTTATTGATGGGAGCAGTAAGTAATATGGCACCAGAATTATACAATGGTATTGTAGCTCAAGTCCCCTTTGTAGATGTGGTCACCACTATGCTGGATGAGAGCATTCCTTTAACTACAGGGGAGTATGATGAATGGGGAAATCCTAATAAAAAAGAATATTACAACTACATGAAATCCTATTCGCCCTACGACAATGTAGAACGCAAAAACTACCCCAATATGTTTGTGACTACAGGCCTACATGACTCACAGGTACAGTACTGGGAACCCGCCAAGTGGGTAGCTAAACTCAGGGATTACAAGACCGATAATAATCTTTTATGGTTTTACACCAATATGGATGCCGGTCATAGTGGTGCTTCTGGACGATTTGATAGCTTAAAAGAAACTGCCAGAGATTATGCCTTTTTGTTATTTCTGGAGAACATTTCGGAATAAATATAATGCTTGTTGAATTTCTTCTTAGTGTTACCCATCTAGGTCGCAATTAATCTTAACTAACTTATCATTACTTGCTCATGCATCGCACACCGTTCTATTATTTTATCCCGGATTATGCATTTGAAGCTATTCAAACGCATAACGAATAATAAAATACAACCACTCTTATGTCTGCCTGAGAGTCAAGCAAGGACTTACCTGTTTTAGCCCCTATAAAACAAGTACAAAGTTTGAAGTACGATTTTGGATTTACGAAGTTAGATTTACGATTTTAGATTTACGATTTTGGATTTACGATTTTAGATTTACGAAGTTAGATTTACGAAGTTAGAAAGTGGAAGTAATTGACCTACATTACAAAGTTTAAAGTTCTCTTAGAATAAAGTAAAAACCCCTTTGCGAGCTTTGCGTAATCTGTTGCGAACTTTGCGGTTAAATTAATCGTAGTAATTGGTAAATAGTAATGAGTAAATAGTATAAGTACAAAGTTAGAAGTAAGATATTAGATATTAGAAGTAAGAAGTTAGATATTAGAAGTAAGAAGT
The DNA here is from genome assembly GCA_964394095.1 of uncultured Mesohalobacter sp. Taxonomy (GTDB): domain Bacteria; phylum Bacteroidota; class Bacteroidia; order Flavobacteriales; family Flavobacteriaceae; genus Psychroflexus. Next base: position 4,431 of record CAYMXD010000020.1, read on the forward strand.
TAGATTTTGGATTTACGATTTTGGATTTACGAAGTTAGAGGTGAAAATGTGGGAATTTGGAATCTGGAATTTGGAATCTTGAAATAAGAAGTTAGAAGTACAAAGGTAGAAGTACGATTTTGGATTTACAAAGTTAGATTTACGATTTTGGATTTACGATTTTAGATTTACGAAGTTAAATTAGAAGTTAGAAACTAACAACTAGAAATCAGAACCCATATTTCTCTAACAGATTGTTTAACTTTGCAAAACTTTTTAAAAAGGAATAAAATGATTTTACCAATAGTTGCTTATGGCGATCCCGTTCTAAAAAAGAAAGCAAAGGAAATTCCCGAAGATTTCCCAAACCTGCAGGAGCTTATCGATAATATGTTTGAAACCATGTATAATGCCAATGGGGTTGGTCTCGCCGCTCCTCAAATCGGAAGATCGTTAAGATTGTTTATAATAGATGCGTCTCCATTCGCAGAAGATGAGC
>CAYMXD010000020.1:4927-12425 GCA_964394095.1 uncultured Mesohalobacter sp.
AAAGAGGCCAAAGAAGTTTTTATAAATCCCAAAATCATTGAAGAGAACGGCGATGAATGGGACTTTAACGAAGGTTGCTTAAGTATTCCGGAGGTCAGAGAAGATGTCTTTAGAAAACCAAACATTGAAATAAAGTACTACGACAGAGACTTCAAGCTTCATCATAAAAAACTTGAGGGCTTGTTCGCTCGTGTAGTCCAGCATGAATACGATCATATTGAGGGCATACTGTTTACTGATAAACTTTCCAGCCTAAAGAAAAGATTAATTAATGGTAAACTGAAAAATATTGCGAAAGGAAAAATCGATGTGGACTATAGAATGAGATTTCCTAACCTAAAAAAAAGGTAGTAAACCCTCTTTAATTCAACCTATCATTGCATATTTGCGACCAAAAATAAATTTATATGGAATTCGACAAAATTCTCTCTATCTCCGGTAAACCGGGATTATACGAACTTAAAACGCAAACCAGGTCAGGAGTTTTGGCTCAATCTCTAGTTGACGGTAGAAAAATACAAGTCAATTTAAGGAATAATATCAGTGTATTATCTGAAATATCAATATTCACCTATACCGGAGAAGAAAGCTTAATGGATGTTTTTAAAGCTCTATATAGAGAAACCGAAGCTAAAAAAACGATAGACCACAAGAGTCCAAAAAAAGAACTTGAAAAATATTTTAGAACTATACTGCCCGAATACGATGAAGATCGTGTTTATCAAAGTGATTTAAAAAAAATCATACAGTGGTACAACATTTTAATAAGCAATGATTTCAAAGGTTTTGAAGAGGATATTCAATCAGACGACAAAGAATAAATGGGAAGACGTAACAGGCATAAAACTTTTGAAAATTTAGAAGTTGTAGATACAGGACATAAAGGAAAAGCAGTTGCAAAAAGCAAAGATGGACATGTAGTTTTTGTAGATAATGCTATTCCCGGCGATATTGTACATGCCAAAACCTATAAAAAAAGAAGACGTTTTTTTCAGGCTAAACCTTTTGAATTTGTAAAGTATTCACCTTATAGAACAGAACCTGTTTGCGAGCATTTTGGTGTTTGTGGTGGCTGCAAATGGCAAAATATGCAGTATCAAAAACAACTGGACTTTAAACAAAAATCTGTTGAGGAAAACCTTAAAAGAATAGGGCACTTAGAACTTCCGGAGATTACCCCTATTCTACCCAGTGAAGATATCTATTTTTATAGAAATAAAATGGAATTTTCCTTTAGTAACAGCAGATGGCTAACACAGGAGGAAATTGAAAGTGATGATGAAATAAAACAAAAAAATGCTTTGGGCTTTCACATTCCCGGCATGTGGGATAAAATTTTAGACCTCAATACATGCCATCTTCAGCAGGATCCTAGCAATGCCATAAGAAATGGTGTTAAAGAGTTTGCGATAGATAATGACTTAAGCTTTTTTGATGTTAGACAACAGAATGGATTGTTGAGAACATTAATGATTAGAACTACCTCTACCGGAGAAATTATGGTTTTAGTTCAGTTTTATGACAATAATAAAGACAAACGAGAACTTCTCCTAAATTATTTAAAAAATAATTTTGCAAAAATTACGTCTTTATTATACGTTATCAATCAAAAGGCTAACGATACAATTTATGATCAGGACATAGTATGCTATTCTGGCAAAGAATATATTACTGAAAAAATGGAAGGCTTAAGCTTTAAGATAGATGCCAAGTCTTTTTACCAGACCAATTCTAAACAAGCCCACGAACTCTATAAAATCACCAGAGATTACGCTAAGCTCAATGGAAATGAAGTAATCTATGATTTATACACCGGAACAGGAACTATTGCTCAATTTGTAGCAAAACAAGCTAAAAAAGTCATTGGAATAGAAGCCATTCCGGAAGCGATTGAAAAAGCCAAATCTAATGCTCAGGAAAACAAAATAGATAACTGTACTTTTGTTGCCGGTGATATGAAAAAGGTATTTACTACAAATTTTGTCAATAAACACGGTCAACCAGACGTTATCATTACAGATCCACCAAGAGAGGGCATGCATAAAGATGTGGTTAAAGTTTTATTGGCATTAAAGGCCAAAAGAATTGTTTACGTAAGTTGTAATTCTGCAACTCAAGCTAGAGATTTAGAAATCTTGTCTTCAGATTATGATATTACAAATGTAAGACCTGTTGATATGTTTCCGCAAACCCATCATGTGGAGAATGTTGTGTCTTTAGAACTTAAGTCATGAACAGCACCTTTGTAAAACATAGTTTATTATTGTTTTTTTTATGTCTTTTTTTTTCGTGTGAAAGAGATGATATTTGTCCTGCAACTACGCCTACCACGCCACTACTTATAATAGAATTTTTTGATGTAGCAGAATCTGATGATAATAAAGCAGTTCAAGGCTTAAGCTATATTGCAGAAGGAACAACAGATACAATATTTGCAGGAAATGTCGATTCTATTGCCATTCCACTTAATACAAATCTAAATAAAACCCGATATCAATTTATAAAAAATACTAATAATCCTAATTTAATTAATGCTGATGAAGTTGAATTTATTTATCAAACCAATGAAGTTTATATTAATAGAGCTTGTGGTTTTAAGGCTGTTTACAGTGACCTTAGCGCAATAAGGCAGGTTGAGGATCCAATAACAAATAATTGGATAAGAAGTGTAATCATAGAACAAATTAATGTTGAAAATGAACAAAATACGCACATTTCTATTTTGCATTAGTTTGTTTTTGTTCTTAGGAATAGACAAAATTCATGCACAAAACGACAGTCTAATCTATCAGGAGAGGTACGGGGTATATCTAGGTGTCGATTTATTTAAACTTGCCCGAACGAGTTATGATGATAATTATTCAGGGTTTGAAATTAATGGAGATTTCAGATTGAATGAAGATATACACATAGCGGCAGAGTTAGGAAATGATAACTATACGTTTGATGAAAGTAATTTAGTGGTAGAGTCCTCTGGAAGCTACATTAAATTAGGCGCCAGTAAAAACTTTTACACCAACTGGATTGGTATGCAAAATATGATATATGGCGGGTTTAGAATGGGGTTTTCTACTTATTCTCAAACCCTTAAACAATTCAATTATTATACCACAGACAATACATTTGAACCTGAAATACAAGTTCTGAACCGAGAATTCAACAATTTATCTGCAGTATGGACAGAATTACAGTTTGGATTTCGGGTTGAATTAATAAAAAACGTATTTGCCGGCGCTCATGTGCAGTTAAAAGTCTTAGTTAGTGAGACCGAACTTCAAAATTTTGATAATATTTATATTCCTGGTTTTAATATTACCAACGATTTTAATGCTATAGGAGCAGGATGGGGTTATTCTATAAGATATTTGATTCCTCTGAGAACTAAAAGAAAAACACAGGCAGTTAACCCGGGAAATTAAATTTTTCCAACTCGCCTATTTTATTATAACACGCTCAGTCATTTTCGCAGACCCGCTTATAATACTTATTAAATAAACACCTGACTCAATATTTAGTTGAAAGGTTTTCTGATTTGTTGATGTTTTTGACCATATAATTTTACCAAGGACATCTCTAAGTTCAATATCAAATTTTATGTTTTTTGAAGTATGTATATTTAAAGTATTATCTTCAACAGGATTTGGGTATATCTCTATGTTATCAAGTACTTGACTTGCTGTATTTAGATTCTGATTCCATGTATTCCCAAAATCACTTCCCCATACAAAATTGACTAATTGTGGAAAATCAATTAATGGGTTTCTATTCTTCTGCCAGTCATAAATAATATTATTTCTATTCATTTCAAAATCATCGGGTGGATCTTGTTGATGCCAAGTTAAAAGTGTTGCCAAATCCCCTAACTCTCCTGTTGTATTTGGGAATCCATTTACAATATCTAAATCATTGTATCTCAAAGAAAGGAATAAAACGCTTCTTGCAACATCTCCTTTAAAACTGCCTGAATTGGCCGGTGGCCCAACGTATTGGCCGTAATGCTGATTTCCCCTAGAAGAATTTTCTCCCGCATCAGCTGCTCTCAATCCGTGAGCATCTGAGTTGGCATGTCTAAGTGAATCTGCATTGGTCTCCCACCATTCATTTATACCAGTGGCAATATCATCATCTTCAATACTAAAAAAATCACCTCTCGACCTTGGGAAGGTATGTTCTCTGTTCCATTTATCCACGCCGGATGAACCGGTTTGAAAAAGATATTTAGCAGAAGGTTCTTCGGTGTATAACAACCAGATTTCATTACTGTTTTCCGGATTTTGATCTGTTGTTTTTAAAATATCAATAATATCGCTGTAGGTATGTGTCCTTACGACTCCATTTTCTGAAATTAAATCCTGAATACCTTGTATTAATGCATTGCCTGACAATCCATCCAAATCATCATAATAATTGTCCGGTGCTTGATTTTGAACATTTCCATACGTAGGATTAAGGGGCGTGCCAAAGTTGGAAACAACGAAATCACCATCTATAATTACTGCGGAAACATTGTTATTATTAGAGATAAATTCAGGGGGTAAATTCAAAATATTGATAGATGTAAATTCGTCACCCTCCGTAATACCATCTTCTAAAATTAAAACACTGGTTTGACCTGTTGTATCGCCAGCCTGAAAATCGATTGATGTAGATCCTGAAAAATCTGAAGTATTGAAATCCCCATTTGTGATATCCAAATTGAAAGTAAAGTCGCTATCTACAGGATTTTCGGTTGTTAAAGTGATAAGCATAGTATCGCCCTCATTATAAACATCCTGATCTTTGCTGATTGAAATGCCATTGAGAATTACACCGGAACCATCATTAAGTTGTTTTGGCGTAGGGTCTGCAACATACCAAGAGCCATCATTGGCACGCTGAATGGATTGAAAATCTTTATTGCCGTTTTCACCTTCGTTATATTGCTGAGTCTGCCCTAATAAGTTGAGTAAAACTGTATCATCAGGATCATTTGTATCATAAACCAAAGCATCTACTAGGTTAACTGTAGTAGCTACCGTACCCAGAGGCATATCTTCTTCATCGGCAAGATAAAGACCTACAGCATCGGCTCCATTTTGAATGGTATTCAATTCTAACTGAAAATCGGCTATAGGAGACACCTCAGGACCTCCCAGTACAAAAAGTCCATTTATATCTGTTGTAAATCCATCCAGTTCCAGGTTAAAGTAGCTGGCATCCCCGCCACTACTCGAGCCATTGAAAAGCACAATCATATAACCATCAAGAGAGCTAAAGGGGTTAACAGTTTTGATTTCAATAAACTCTTTGGTATCTACGCCATCGGTATCTGAGTCTAACTCGTTTATAATAGCATTTTGTGCAAAGAGTTGAAATACCAGTATAAAACACAGAAAAGTAAAATTCAGTTTCATTAAAAATTTTTTGCAAACATAAGGATATTGATTTGGTTTATGTCGTATATCAATATATTCACTAAAAGATAATACATCCTTAAAGTACTCCTAACAATATCAGATTGAATAAAAAATAAATGGAAAGTCAATTTAATTCAAGATTCTACATTGTTTTGCTTTTATTTCTTAAATTGGCAGCTTTTATATTTATATTTGGTATGAAAACACATGTATTTAAACTTATTCTCATAGTCATAGTTTTTAGTAGCACTTCAATACGTGCACAAACCTTAAATACCCAAAATAACAATTCCTTTATTGATGATGTAAGGTTTGGTGGAGGTATTGGTTTTAGTTTTGGCAACAACTTTTTTAGTGGAACCCTTGCTCCTTTTGCACTCTACGAAATCAACCCTTATTTATTAACGGGCGTGGGTTTAAATTTGTCTTACTCCAGTTTTAACAATAGTGATCTTTTTGTATATGGAGGGAGTTTGATTGGTTTAGCCAGACCAATGCCGAAGCTTCAATTCTCTGTAGAGTTTGAACAACTCCGCGTTAACAGAAGTTTTAATGATGGCGATTTTAAGGATAATTATTGGTATCCTGCTTTATTTCTTGGTGTTGGCTATTCCTCCGGCCCAGTTACAGTCGGTATTCGCTATGATATTCTTTATGATGATGACAAAAGTATCTATGCCAATGCCTACATGCCTTTTGTAAGGGTATTGTTTTAAAATATTTCTCCACTTCATTTTGTTGATAACCATTTCAATTCCTTAAATTTGTAGCAAAAATTCAATAAAGGTATGTTTGATAATTTAAGCGATAAGTTAGATAATGCCCTGCATCTTCTCAAGGGACACGGGCAAATTACTGAAGTTAATGTTGCAGAAACCTTAAAGGAAGTCAGAAGAGCGCTTGTAGATGCTGATGTAAACTATAAAATAGCCAAAAGTTTTACCGATACTGTAAAAGAGAAAGCTCTTGGTCAAAATGTGCTTAAAACCTTAAAGCCGGGTGAACTTTTAGTAAAAATCGTAAAAGATGAACTCACCGAACTCATGGGGGGGCAAGCTGAAGGTGTTGATCTTTCGGGAAACCCTAGTGTAATTTTAATGTCCGGTTTACAAGGTAGTGGTAAAACTACTTTTTCGGGTAAATTGGCAAATTTCCTGAGAAAGAAAAAAAACAAAACCCCATTACTAGTCGCTGGTGATGTCTATCGTCCGGCTGCGATTGATCAACTTCATGTGGTTGGGGAACAAATTGGAGTTGAAGTATTTTCCAATAAAGAAGAAAAAAATCCAGTTAAGATTTCGGAGCAAGCTATTGCTCATGCCAAAGCTAATGGATTTGACCTGGTTATCATTGATACTGCCGGTCGTTTAGCTATAGATGAGGTTCTGATGAAAGAAATTTCAAGTATTCATAAAGCTGTAAAGCCAAATGAAACTTTATTCGTTGTCGATGCTATGACAGGACAAGATGCTGTAAATACCGCTAAAGCTTTTAATGACATACTAGACTTTGACGGCGTTGTATTAACAAAATTGGATGGTGATACACGCGGTGGTGCAGCGATATCTATCAAATCTGTAGTTGATAAACCCTTAAAGTTTATTGGTACGGGAGAAAAAATGGAAGCCATAGACATGTTCTACCCAGATCGTATGGCAGATAGAATATTGGGAATGGGTGATGTGGTGTCACTTGTTGAGCGTGCTCAGGAACAATACGATGAAGAGGAAGCTCGTAAAATGCAAAAGAAAATCGCCAAAAACAAATTTGGTTTTGACGATTTCCTCAAGCAAATACAGCAGGTTAAGAAAATGGGTAACATGAAAGACCTTATGGGCATGATACCCGGTGCCGGTAAAATGATGAAAGATGTCGATATTGACGATGATGCTTTTAAAGGTATTGAAGCTATCATAAAGTCTATGACACCAGAAGAAAGAGAAAACCCCAAAATATTTAATGCCAGTAGGAAGCGTCGTATTGCCAAAGGCTCAGGAACCAGTGTTCAGGAAGTTAATCAGTTGCTGAAACAATTCAGTCAAATGGGTAAAATGATGAAAATGATGCAAGGTGGCGGCGGCCAGAAGATGATGCAAATGATG
>CAYMXD010000021.1:0-2917 GCA_964394095.1 uncultured Mesohalobacter sp.
AAAGATCCACAGAAAAACAAGTACAGCAAACTTTGTGTTTCTCCTGCCGGTGTTAAAGTTGTAATAACATAAGCCAAAACCGTAGCGAAAACAAAACCTATGATGTGAATCAGTTTCCATTTTGGGATTTGTTTACCAATGTACCAAACACTTGCTAGAACCAATCCAAAGAAAAATGACCAAACTAGAACAGGATATGTATCTAATAAAAAAGACATCAATTTCATTAATGAAAAAATACTGATAGCTATCCCTGTAAATAGAGCTAATAAAAAATTTCCATTTAACTTTTTCCACATAGTCCAAAACCCACCGCTTTTCCAGGCTTTTATTAGGTTAAAGTCAATATTACTGATTGTGTTTACTAATTCCTCGTAAATCCCTGTAATAAAGGCAATAGTACCTCCGGAAACACCGGGCACAACATCTGCCGCCCCCATGGCTATACCCTTTAAGGAAATAAGCATGTAATTTTTAAACCTTCTATCGCTCATCTTTAGCTTTAAAGTGAATTTCAGAAAAGTCTTTGGTCACTTTAAACGTCGTGTTCTCCTTGTCATATTCCAACTCACTCAGGCTTACTGAAACATTATCAATCTCAACCTCAGAAATTTCAAACGGTATACCAATTAGATTAATTAAAAACTTGTCGTATCCATTATTGTACTTCCCTAACTTATGCTGTGTAATAATGAGTTCATCATTTTTTCCTCTAAGCTTAAAGTTTCTGTAACTATACCTTCCTTTTTGATATTCATAACCGTCCTGAGCGTCTTCATAAACATGAGATATTTCCATTCCATGCTTAAAATATACGTCGAGTTTCAATTCTTTAATTTCTAATTCACCCACATACTGCTGAACAGGATATCTAGGAATAATGGCACCTGATTTTACAAAAATGGGCATTGAGTTAATGTCTGCATCTACCCATAGTTCTTTTCCGCCGGATATTAAATGCTTATCCCAGAAATTATACCATTCCCCACGAGGGACGTACATTCTTCTTCCTTTAGAATTGGGTTCTAAAATTGGACAGACAAGAATTTTTTCGCCAAAAATAAATTCATCATTTCTAAAATGTGTGAGAAAATCATCTTGATCAAAATAAAACAAGGATTTTATAATAGGTATGCCTTCTGTTGAATATTGATAAAATGCTGTGTATAAGTAAGGCAACAAGGTGTATCTTAGCTCAATAAACTTTCTTGATATATCTGTTGTTTCATCGTCAAAAGACCAAGGCTCCTGATCACCGTGATGGCCACTGGAGTGGGTTCTGCATAACGGATGAAATACGCCTAACTGTATCCACCTTATAAACAGTTCACTGCCGGGTTGCTCTGCAAAACCACCAATATCTGAACCTGTAAAAGACATTCCTGATAAACACATTCGCTGCACTTGATTGTTTGCCACCCAAAGATGTTCCCAGGTGGCGACATTATCACCTGTCCATGACGAACCATAACGTTGGGCACCGCTAAAGGCAGATCTTGTAATTACAAAAGGCCGTTTGGGGTAACCGTACTTCTTCACCCCTTCGTAGGTAGCTCTGGCCATCTGTGTACCATAAACATTATGTGCTTTTCTATGACTGCAAGGGTGACCATCGTAATCATGTCTTACGTCATCCGGGAATGTTTTTGTAGGCACTTCCATTACTGCAGGTTCGTTCATATCGTTCCAAACGCCTTTAACGCCAATATCAGAAATGAGTTCTTTGAATAAATCGGACCACCAACTTCTTACTTCGGGTTTGGTGTAGTCGGGGAAACAACATTCGCCCGGCCAGACTTTACCTATCATATGGGGACCGTCTGCTCGTTTACAGAAATAATCGTTTTCTAAACCTTGTTTATATATGTCGTAGACTTCATCAATTATTATACCCGGATCAATGATGACTATTGTTTTAAAGCCGTCATCTGCCAAATCTTTTACCATTTTCTTTGGATCTGGAAAATGCTCATTATTCCACGTAAAACACCTAAACCCGTCCATATAGTCAATATCCAGATAAATCCCATCACAAGGGATTTTTAGTTCTCTAAATGTACTCGCTATTTCTCGCACTCGACTCTCGGGGAAATAGCTCCACTTACATTGATGATAACCTAAAGCCCAGAGTGGTGGTAAATCTGGAAGTCCGGTTAGATCGGTATAATTGCTTACGACATTTTCAACTTTAGGGCCGTAAATAAAATAATAATTCATTTCTCCTCCTTGCGCCCAAAAGCTGGTGATATCGTGTCTTTCATGACAAAAATCAAAAAAGGTTTTAAATGAATTATCAAAAAAGATTCCATAAGCATGATTATCGTTAAGTCCGATATAAAATGGAACTGCTTTATAAATAGGGTCTTTATCTTTAGTGAACGCGTATTCGTCTGTGGGCCAATTTTGTACTCGTTTTCCTCTTAGGTTAGCCTGCATCGGTTTATCGCCAAGACCGTAGAAAGATTCTTTTTTTTGAGTTTTTTTACTCATTTTTACTACACTTCCGCCCTTATCATAAAATTCCTCGTAGTGAAAACCTATTTCGTCTTCATTGAGAAGATGTCCCTGTGTATCATATATTTTCTTTTGCAGACTACTATTTTCTATTTTACAAACCAATTTTTCGGTCGTGATAATATAGTTGTCAACATCTTCAGAGACTTCTAAATGGTTATAGCCTTTAAATGCATGTTCTGAAATAGCATAAGAAAAATCAGGCTCAAGCTGTCCTCGTGTTCCATACCTAAACCTTAGAATACTGTCTCGCAGGACACTCAATTCTAAAATGACTTTATTATGTGTTTTGAAATATAGTTTATCGACGTCCTGATTAAATGAAATGATATCATCGGGGAATTGGTTTCCCAATTCATGCAACACAGTGTTTGTAATCATATTTTAAATAAATTAATTTAGC
>CAYMXD010000021.1:2927-12137 GCA_964394095.1 uncultured Mesohalobacter sp.
AATATAAGATTTGAAAACTTATAATGCTTTAAAAATTAAAAATCCTAAAGGTGGTAAATCTAAACTTATCGATAAGGTTTTACCGTGATGTTGGATGCTTTCTGTTTTTAGATATTTATAATCATATAATCCTGTACCTGAGTATATTATATCGTCTGAATTTAATAATAGCTTTAATGATTTAGTGTTCTCCAATCCTATTCTGTACTTCTCACGAGGCACAGGTGTAAAGTTACATATTACAATAATTTTATGATTGTTTTCATCTTTTCTAATGTAAGAAAGAACAGAATTTTCAGAATCATTATAATCTATCCATTCAAAACCTTCTGGTACAAATTGAAGGTCGTGTAAAGCGGATTCTTTTCTGTATAGTGCATTTAAATCTGTTATTAATTCTGAAATACCTTTATTTAATTTGTTTTCTAATAAATGCCAATCTAAACTTCCTTGAAATTTCCACTCGTCATATTGTCCAAATTCACCACCCTGAAAGATTAGTTTTGTTCCGGGATGGGTAAACATATACCCAAACATCAGCCTTAAGTTAGCAAATTTTTGCCATTGGTCTCCGGGCATTTTATTTATAAGAGACTGCTTACCATACACTACTTCGTCATGAGACAAAGGCAGCATAAAATTTTCTGTAAAGGCGTAGTTCATGCTAAAGGTGAGCTCATTGTGATGGTGTTTCCTGTAAATAGGCTCTTTACTGAAGTATTCTAAGGTATCGTGCATCCAGCCCATCATCCACTTCATGCCGAAGCCTAATCCACCGGTAAATGTTGGTCTAGAAACCATAGAGTAACTGGTAGATTCTTCGGCAATAGTCTGTACATCAGGGTAGTTTTTATAGACCTCTTCGTTGAATTCTTTAATAAAAGAAACCGCTTCTAAATATTCGTTACCACCGTAGATATTTGGTTGCCATTCTCCTTCTTCTCTTGAATAATCAAGATAAAGCATTGAGGCAACGGCATCAACACGCAGTCCGTCGATATGATATTTATCTAACCAAAATAAGGCGTTACTAATCAGGAACGCTTTGACTTCATTTCTACCGTAATTAAAAATTAAAGATTTCCAATCGGGGTGATAGCCTTTACTCCTGTCTGGATGTTCATAGAGGTGTGTGCCGTCAAAATTCCCTAAGCCGTGTGCATCTTCCGGAAAATGAGAAGGTACCCAGTCTAAAATCACACCTATATCATTCTGGTGAAATTTTTCGACTAAAGTCATAAATTCTTCAGGATAGCCAAAACGCGAGGTTGGCGCGAAATATCCGGTAATTTGGTAACCCCAACTGGGGTCGTATGGATATTCCATTATAGGCATAAACTCTACGTGGGTAAAGTTATGTAACTTAACGTATTGTACTAAATCTTCTGCCAATTCTAGATAGCTTAAGCTTCGGTCTTCTTCAACTATTTTCTTCCACGAGCCTAAATGCACTTCGTAAACAGAATAAGGCGCTTTTATAGAATTCTTAGATTTTCTTTTCTTCATCCAATTGCCATCTTTCCATTTTTTATCCAGCTTCCAGACCACAGAAGCTGTCTTCGGTGGATGCTCACAGCGTTTAGCAAACGGATCGGCTTTTTCTGTCTTAATATCGTTATTATGTGATAATATTTTGTACTTATAAATATCGCCTTGCTTTACTCCGGGTATAAAACCTTCCCAAATACCGCTTTCATCCCAGCGCACAAAGAGAGAGTGCTCGCCTTCTATCCAATAGTTAAAATTTCCTATTACAGATACTTTTTTTGCAGATGGTGCCCAAACGGCAAAATAGGTGCCCTCTACCCCATTGACTTGCATTGGGTGAGCGCCTAATTTTTCATAAAGTCTAAAATGTTTGCCGGACTTAAACAGCTCAATATCAAAATCAGTAAATAAACTATAGCTTTCAACTTTATTCATGTGTGTGTTGTTTTAAAATATTATATATGCCTTTAAGCGGTATTATAGACCACCTTGGTCTTGCGTTGAGTTCATAACCTAATTCATATATTGCTTTTTCCAATAAACAATATTCTAAGAGAAACTCAATTTCTTTGATGTAGCCTATGTTGAGGTTATTATTTTGAACCTTGTCGATATAGGTATTGAGGAACACGCCCACCATATGAGAATAAACAACTTCTGCGCTATGAAATAAATCTTCAATATCGTGATGGTAATTCTCCATATTATTGAAGATTGTGGCGTAAATTGAATAATTGAACGACCTAAACATGCCAGCTACATCCTTTAATGGTGGTTGCTTCACTTTTCGGTCTCTGATTGTACTTTCTGGTTCACCCTCAAAATCAATGACGTAAAAATCTCGGTTTTGAACTAAAACCTGACCTAAATGGTAGTCTCCATGCAATCTTATCCTTTCACTTTTAAGCTTACTTTCATCAAAATCTAAAAACCGTTTTTTAACTTCCTTCTTGTTGTCTAATAGGTATTTAGCCATATCTAACATCAACCCATCAAGTTTATGGATGTTATTTTCCAGGAGGTTTATTCTATTGTCCAGCATGTACATTAACCTGTTTTTAAGCCATACGGTATAATCGTAGCTATAAGTTGCGGGAGTAAAACTCGCAATAATGCGCTCCATACCTAAAGAAATATGCATTTCTGCTGTTCTTAATGCCAATTGCTCAACATCTTCGAATATTTCACGGTCAAACCATTTAAGCAAATCAGGCTTAATATCATTTAATTTAATCTGCTGGTATTTTGGAAGAACATCCAAATTTTTCACATCATAACGTTCTTGAGATAATTTAGAATAACATTTTTCAATATTTTCTACAAAATATTCCCAAGCATCACCCTGATTGTCAATTAATTCCTGCATCAGGGCAAGCGTCATTGTGTTTTTATTACTAAACTTAAGGGTAATACTTCCACAATAGCCAGGTGTATTGGTGAAATACCCTTTGTTTGTTAAGTATTTACTGATTTCATAATCAGGGTTTTGGTCGGTGAAGACCCTTCTAAAGAATTTTAAAATATATTTATCATTAAATACAATAGAAGTATTGCTTTGTTCACCGCTTAAAAATTTAGAGCTGATGTAGGCATTGTCACTGCACTTTCTGCCCCTTCTGTATTCTACATTTTCGTATTTGTATTTATCACCTTCAACAACTTTATTGAAAACCTGAGCTCTAAAAGATTCCAACAAAATGGCGTCTACCAAATACCCCTTTCTTCCCTTTAGGTCTAATCTTGAAATAATGTTGTCGTCAACATAATCTCTTTCTTTCACTAAGCCCATCGGTAGGAAGTATTCCTGAACAAAAGCCTCTTTAAAATTGACTTCAACAAGAACACCGTAAAATAAATCTGTTTCATTTTCAATTTTGAAAAAATCTACTATATCGATATATTTCATTGCACTGGCTTTGCCTCCATACCAGCGTTGTTTAACAATGTAATCTTCTAAGACATCACTGCACAACTCATTAATAAAACGCTTATTATCAAATAGATCTTCCCATTTTGTTTCGTATTTGAAAACATCATTTATGTTATCTTTCTTGTCCAAAATTAATGTGGGTTTAGTTTAAAAATATGAAAAGGCAAAGTTGGATTGAGCTCTACATAGTTCCATTCATCGTACCAGTCATAGTGGTCATTGGTTATTAAATCTGTTAATGACACATGTTGACCTGAGTAAAGTTTTAAAGTGTCGTAGGGCATTCTGAGCATTCCCTTTTGAGTGTAATAAGAATCTAGGTTGACAACCACTAAAATTAAATTATTCATATCCTGATTCCACTTGACATAACCGATTAAATTTTCATTTTCTATATGGCAAAATTCAATAAGCTTGGTTTGCTGTAAAGCAGGGTTTTGTTTTCTAATTGTGTTGATTTTTGAGATGATATAGGTAATTTTATTTTCTATAGACCAGTCCCAATGTTTTATTTCATATTTTTCAGAATTGAGATATTCTTCTTTGCCTACTACAGCTTCTGAAACCATTTGTTCAAATACTGGCCCATAAACCCCTGTATTACTGGATAATGTAGAAGCTAAAGCATACCTTATTAAATGCATAGATTCATTAGATCCCTGCAAATGATAGGGGTTTATATCCGGGGTATTAACCCAGAAATTTGGTCTAAAATATTCCTTCATTTCAGACGTTGTGAGTTCATTGATGTATTCGGTCAATTCGTGTTTGCTTACGCGCCAAGTAAAATAAGTATAAGATTGATTAAAGCCTTGTTTTGCCAATTGTTGCATGACTTTGGGTCTTGAAAAAGCTTCAGATAAAAATATGGTATCAGGATATTTATCTTTTATATTTTTTATAAACCAATTCCAGAATCTATAAGGCTTAGTATGGGGGTTATCTACTCTAAAAATCCTAATCCCTAGATCTGCCCAATACAGCCCTATGCTTAATAATTCGTTCCATAGCTCCTCCACAGCATCACATTCAAAATTGAAATTGACAATATCTTGGTATTTTTTTGGAGGGTTTTCTGCATATTGAATACTGCCATCGGGTCTAAACTTAAACCATTCTGGATGTTCCTCAAGATAAGGATGATCCGGAGCGGCCTGAAATGCCAAGTCCATAGCAATCTCTATATTATATTCAGAGGCTTTGTGAATCAATGACTTAAAATCATCTAAACTCCCAAGCTCCTGATGAATGCTTTTATGGCCACCGTGCCTAGAACCAATGGCCCAAGGAACTCCAGAATCGTCTTCATTGGCATGTGTTGTATTGTTTTTTCCTTTTCTGTTTTTTTCGCCTATAGGGTGAATTGGTGGAAAGTACAAGGTATCAAAGCCCATTTTTGCGACTCTGTCAATAAGACGTTCGCAGTCTTTAAAAGTCCCATGCTGACCTTGATGTTCTGCAGCTGATCGCGGAAAAAATTCATACCATGTACTAAATTCGGCTTTTTTCCTATCGACGTAAATTTTAAAATTCTGAGTAGAGGTAACAAATGTTTTGAGGGGAAATTGATAAAAGAGTTGCTTCAATCTCTGAGATTTAGCGGCATCACAAGCTTGAGTGTACCTATTTTCATCCTGAAAAAGCGGGATGAGGCTTTCAATAAAATGCATATCATCCTGGTCGCTAATGTGGTGTTTTAGGTTTTCTAAATACTGAACACCCTCTAGTAACTCGCTTTTCACATAAGTTTCTGCAGCAATTTTGGCTGAAATACCGTGGTGCCAGTTAAGCGGATGATCAACCCACGCATTCAGCTTGTACTCATAAAACCCTTGATGTGATACCTGAAAAGACCCGGTAAAATAATCGTTTACATGCTGTGTGAGTCGTGTTGAAAAGTCATGTTTTCCTGCTGAGTGATGTACTTCTACTTCTGCCTGGATGACATCGTGTCCGTCTGAAAATACGTCGGCAGTAATAAAAACAACTTCATCAACAACTCGTTTTATAAAAAAATGACCACAATTTAGTTGTGGCTTTACATTTTCAATTATTAAGCGCTGTTGTTTTTGCATTGATTTTTGAATTTGATGTTAAAGTAACTGATTTTATACATAATTAGCAAAAAAAAAGGAGCATATTTTTTAAAATTCAATAGTCTTTAATTTGACACTTCTCATTTGTTAGATTTTTTTTTATGATTATTTTTTTTTTTTGATGCAATTTTTCAGTGTAATTTAATTTACTTCAAAGATTTTCATTTAACTTTACTCAAATATAAGTTATATACCAATGAAATATATAAATCTTTTTGCTTTAATTTTTACTTTTTTAAGTATTAATGTTAATTCTCAAACCTATGCCAAACACGGCATGGTTGTATCTTCAAGTAAAATTGCATCTGATGTTGGAGTAGACATATTAAAAAAAGGAGGAAACTCGATTGATGCTAGTGTAGCCACAGCTTTTGCTCTTGCTGTTACACACCCCTCTGCCGGTAATATAGGCGGTGGTGGTTTTTTAGTCTACATGGATAATGAAGGGCATGCCACAACAATTGATTTTAGGGAAAAAGCCCCTTTAAAAGCCACTCCTAACATGTTTTTAAATTCTAAAGGACAATTACCAATGGCTAAGAATTTATACGGTGGATCAACTACTGCAAATCATGTAGGGCTTAAATCGGTTGGCGTACCGGGGACAGTGGCCGGACTTTATTTGGCTCATGAAAAATACGGCGATTTACCCTGGCATGAGCTGGTTCAACCAGCAATTGATTTAGCTGAAAATGGTATAGAGATGAGTTGGAGTCTAGCTCAGGATGCCAAAACGGTAAACAGTACTACGGATGTTACATTTTTAAAAAATTATTTTAATAATGACCAAAATAAACTCGTAGGCTTTGGCGAAACCTGGGTTCAACCCGCCTTAGCAAATACTCTAAAGTTGATTCGAGATAATGGTAAAGATGGCTTTTATAAAGGCGAAGTCGCACAGGAGATTGCTCGTTTTATGAAAGAAAACGGTGGCATTATTACAGAAGAAGATTTATTAAAATATGAAGCTGTAGAAAGGAAACCCATAAAAGGAAACTACAAGGGTAATACTGTGTTGGCTATGCCACCTCCTAGTTCTGGCGGTGTTGCACTTGTGGAAATGCTAAATATGTTAGAAATGGCAGACATGAGTAAAATAGAGTTTAATTCTACAGCTTATGTACACCTCTTGGCTGAAATTATGCGTAGAGCTTACGCCGACAGAGCTGAGTATTTAGGAGATACAGACTTTAATCCTAATTTACCCTTAGAGAAGTTGACTTCTAAATCTCATGCTAAAAAAAGATTTGAAAGTATTGATATGCAAAAGGCCTCTGTAAGTGACTCAGCAAAGTTTGGACAACTTCATGAAGGTGAACATACTACACATTTTTCGGTAGTAGATAAAGATGGTAATGCCGTATCCTTAACTTATACGTTGGAACGCAGCTATGGTTCCGGAATGGGTTCCAAGAAATTAGGTTTCATTTTTAATAATGAAATGGGAGATTTTAACCCCCTACCCGGTATTACAAATTCTCGTGGTCTTATAGGAACAGAACCCAATCTTATAGAACCAGAAAAAAGAATGTTATCCAGCATGACACCAACAATTGTTGCTAAAAACAATAAACCTTACTTGATTATAGGTTCACCGGGCGGAAGAACAATTATAAATACTGTATTTCAGACGATTGTAAATGTTTTGGACTATGATATGCCTATTCATAAAGCGATTGAGCATATGAAAATTCATCACCAATGGTTACCAGATGTTATTTACTATGAAAAATACTTGATGTCACCAGATACTAAAAAAAACCTAGAGCTTAAAGGGCATAAACTTCAGGCCAGGAAAAATCTTGGTCAATTGATGGGAATTGTAATAGACTCGACTAATAATGTTAAAATTGGTGCAGCAGATTCATCAAGTCCTACGGGAGAAGCAATTGGATATTAATAAACGCTATAATAACTAACAAATCAACCTGAATTTTATGGAAAATACGTATACATGGAAAAAAGGTTTTCTTTCTAAAATCTACTTGATTTATTATAAAAATGAACAAATTGGTTTTATAAAGCGTTCTTACTTTTTAAAAACAAGAGCTGAAATACGAGGTAATACATATAGCTTTAAACACGTTGATTTTTTTAATAGACAATACGATATAATTGACGAATCTGAAAAAAGAACAATAGGAAAAATAAAGTATAATAAGTGGTTTAATAAAGCAAGAGTTGCATCAGATAGAAATACCGTTTATTGGAAATATGATAGTTTTTTGCGTAACAAATGGAAAATACACGATGCAAGAGGCTTAAAAATAAAATACAGAAGTTTCTTCTTTAAAGGAAAAATTACTTCAAATACTGATGATGACATCTCTCTTTTATCTGGCTTATACCTGGGTCATAATTATTTTGTTTTTACGGTTTTTATTTTAGCAGTAATTGCAATTATACTTTATTATAATTTTGAGTTTATCATTTAAATTACTGACTAAAATCAGTAAAATGGATAAAATTTATAAGGTTTAGAGTTTTATTGTTATCTTAGTACAAATAAAAATAAATACTTATGGATATTAATTTTAATTACGTTCACGTAACAGCAAGTGAAAGACTTGAAGAATTTACAAGAAAAAGACTTAATAAGCTTAAAGATAGGTATAGCTGGATAGTGAGAGCGGAAGTTTTTATTAAAAAAGAGAACACATCTACTCCGGAGACTGGAATGATTTGTGATATCGAAATAAGTGCTCCCGGACAGAATGTATTTACATCATCGAGTGAAAAAACTTTTGAAGCCGCTATAAGTAAAAGTGTAGATGAATTGAAGCGACAATTACAAAAAAAGAAAGAAAAGATGTCTACGCATTAATTCTAAAATTATTGTTACAAAAAAAGCGGTTGACAATTCAACCGCTTTTTTTATTAGTAAAACTCTCCCGAATTTATCGGTATTGAAAAATAGCGAAGCTATGGACCCGCCATGCCAGACAGGCTAGCTAATCCCCGCCTCTGCTGAACTTGTTTCAGTATCTCCAGGGTTTTGGTTTAAACACCACTAGGCTCAGCTTCTAAATATTAAAAAAAGAGTAATTATTTAATACCCCGATGGCTTTGCCTCTCGGGGGTCGTTCATTAGTAAATATCAATTTTTTAATTACTTTCAACTTCTTGGATAAGTTTATTCATCTCTTCAGCTTTAGTATTTTCACCTACTTGATAGTATATGCTTTTCAGATACTTCATTGCATTGGTATTTGTAGAGTCTAATTCAATGGTTTTACTAAGGTAAGGTATTGCCTCTTTTAATATTTCAATTTTTTCTGCTTTTAGCTTATCATATTTTTTTGTGTCTTCAGTAGACATTCCGAGATTATTCATCTCTTCAGTTAGGACTCTGTCTTTTGCTAAAATGATGCTAGCAATATTATTGTATGCATTAGTCATTTCAGGATCTATTTCAATAGCTTTTTCGTAATATCCTCTTGCTTTATCAAAATCTTCAAGTTTTTCAGCACTTACTCCAAGGTTGTAGAAAATCACGGGATCGTTAGGATTCTTCTCTGCAATGGAAGACATAATTTCATTATATTTCTTCATATTATCCATGTTGTAATATAAATCTGCTTCTGCCTGAAGTAATGAAACATCATCAGGATTTTCTGCTTTAGCCCTCTGCATTGCCTTTATAGCTTTTTCGGGTTGTTCTTGTTCTATATAAATCAAAGAAATATATTTAGCAAT
>CAYMXD010000022.1:0-12071 GCA_964394095.1 uncultured Mesohalobacter sp.
ATGGCGCCGAGAAAGTTTAGAAATCTAACAAAAAATCAAGAATACTAACAAGAAATAAATTTTAGTTTCAATAGTTAAAATAAAGTTAAAAATACTTCTCTCTCTCTCTCTCTCTCTCTCTCTCTCTCTCTCTATTTTAGCAACTCATTAATAGTCTAAATGATGAGAAAAGTTATTCTGATTAGTTTCTTATGTGCATTATTTTCTTGTGAAAATGACGATATGAACACTACACAACAAATTTTGAACGACCCTGGTATTAGGTTAAATTATGTTTCAAATGAATTTTATAATAATAATGAGGCAATCAACAACGAGCTTAAACGATTCAAATTGTTTAAGCAAAATTACATTAGAAACAGCATAGGTAATACAGACGATCTAAACTTAATAATGAAAAGTACAGATATTCCTGAGTATGGTATTACTATTGAAGAAGATAATGTTGCACATATACAAGCCGGAGAATATGAGTCTTTTACTTTTCAAATTTATAATCACTATGTAACAGACGAGTTACATAATTTATGTTTAAGCAAGAGAAACGATGGAAGTTATAATGCTTATATTTACAAGTATGATTTAAGTCAAAATCAGATAAACCAACTAGATAATGGAATCATGCCAAGTGATTTAGGAAGTGATGCATCAATAATATCAATAGAATATTTAGAGACAACTAATATGCCCTTAAATATTAAGTCGACTTTTGACCCTTGTGAAGAATATCCTTGTACAGTGACACATGGTGGTACCATATATTGGATGTTTGGGGCTAATAAATGTCATAGCTTTGAATCACGCTTAATAAATGGTTCTTGGGTTATTACTTACCCTGAGGTAGCGTGTCCACCAGAGTATACAAACGGATCAGATCAAAATGGTGGAAGTAGTGGTGGAAATACATCAGGAGGAACAACGCAAGGTGGTACTCAAAGTGCTGGAGGTTCAACACAAGGTTCAGGAGGAACAACGCAAGGTGGTACTCAAAGTGGAGGCACAAATACAAACCCTAACGGTGATAATGGTTGGGCTGGTGGTGGAAATGTAGGGAGTGGAAGTAATAACAATAATAGTACAAATTCTAATGATGACGAAAATGAAACATATTATTGCAGACAAACAGAAGATGGAGGTGAAGGTGAATGCCTTTCAGATATAACAACCCCTGTAGCTTGTGTTGAAAATTGTTTGGAGGATATTCAAGAACAATGTGATCAAGTAACAGATTTTTTAGAACAAAATCCAAATTTTAAAACAGTTTTAAAAAGTCTAGATGATAATTCTAATATCAATTATGAAAAGTCCTGTTCTAAATTTGAAGGTATTGATACAATTATATACGAAGAGGGTTTACCTAATGCTCCTGAGGTAAGAATACCCACAGGATTAACCAATAAATTTCAAGCTTTTGCTCATTATCATTATGAAACGACATCAACTCCTGAAGGCGATACAGAATCAGTTTTTACATTAAATGACTTGATCGAAATTGCACGACTTGCAAGTTTTGACCAATTAGATGATAATTTTGTTACGTTTTTATCCACTGGAAAGGGAACTTATTATGCTTTTACAATTGGTGATACTCAAAAGTTTTTGAATAATATGAACGCATTACTTAATCCGACAGTCCCAAATACCACAGATCCTAATGATGTAATAGCTTGGAATGAAAATAGAATTAAATGGAACTCCATTAAAGACAAGTTTTACAGGGGTGAAGATTCGAAAATAAAAGCATCAAATTCAGATAATACAGAAGTTTTAGGTGCATTTTTAGAATTACTTCACGAAGCAGATTTAGGGCTTAATATGTTTAAAGCTGATCAGGATTTTAATTCCTTTTCTAAAGTTACTTTTGATCCTAATTCACCCAACAATATAAAAGAAGACGTTTGCAATTAAATTTTAAAAAATTATGAAAAATATAATATTTGGCTTACTATTTACAGTTGCCACCCTTAGTTCTTTTTCTCAAAACATAAATACACCATTTGTCGGTACTTGGGAATGGGAAAATAATGATCAAATATTTAGAGTTATTCTTTATTTAAATGAAGAAGGCAGGGTAAGAGGCGATTTTGAAATGGTGGAAGATTTAGGTAATAATCAGGAATCATTAATCTATGAGTCTAAAATTGATATAGGTAATGGTTTAAAATACGATCAAGTTATATATGGTCAAAGTGATGGTAATCGTTTAGGAGCTGGTATAACTGATAATACTATAAATCATCCATATGGTCCGCTTTTTGGAGAACTTAAAATGGTAATCCAACCATCAAATACGCCGGGATTAACTACGGCAACATGGCAAGTGCGAAGAACAAGAGGGCTAAAAAGAGCGGATGATAATAGAACATTTAATATCCCAACAGATATTGTACTAACTAAGGTTAATTGATTACATTTCATTGAAAAACCATGTTTTCATATTATTTATACTTCCTTTATACTGTTTATCTCAAAACATAGATTCTCCATTTGTTGGCACCTGGGAATGGCAAGACGGTAATAATATATTTCGAGTTGAACTGTACATTGACGAAGATAATGACATAAGAGGCGATTTTGAAATGGTGGAAGATTTGGGAAATAACCAAGAATCACTAATCTATGAATCCAATATTGATATTGGTTTTGGCCTAGAATATGGTCCTGTTATTTTTGGTGGGAGTGACGGGGTCGAAATGGGTGCTGCTTTTACTGATAATACAGTTACCCATCCTTATGGACCACTTAGAGGTAAACTCAAGATGGTTATTCAACCATCAAATACACCTGGATTAACAACTGCAGAATGGCAGGTAAGAAGAACCAGGGGCTTAAAACGGGCGGATGATGATAGAACGTTTAATGTACCTACAGATATTGTGTTAACCAAAGTAAATTAATTACTTTTTATTGATAAACTATTTTTTCATATTATTTCTTACGCCTTTATTTTGTTCATGCCAAAACATAAATGACCCTTTTGTTGGCACTTGGGAATGGGAAAATAACAATCAAATCTTTAGAGTTATTCTTTATTTGGATGAAGATGAAGATATAAGAGGAGACTTTGAAATGGTTGATGTTTTAGGTAATAACCTAGAATCATTAATCTATGAATCTAATAAAGATAACGGCTTTGGTTATAAATATGGTCCTGTAATATTTGGAGAAAGTGATGGAACAGAATTAGGTGCAGCTTTAACAGATAATACCGTAACTCACCCATATGGTCCGCTATTTGGAGAGCTAAAAATGGAAATTCAACCATCAAATACGACTGGTTTAACAACTGCAACATGGCAGGTAAGAAGAACCAAGGGTTTAAAACGGGCAGATGATGATAGAACGTTTAATATACCTACAGATATTATCCTAACAAAAGTCAACTAACTAAGAGGTCATCAATCAAACACCGCCTTCACTATCGTCATAATTCCTTTAAAAATACAAAACATGGCGCCGAAAAAAAAGATAAAACCTAGTATCAAAATCGGAATAAACAGCGGTTTGTCTTGATTGTTAAACGCTGAATATAAAATAGAGGGCCCCAAAAATGACAAAGGCAAAGCCCCTGCCAAATATTTGAGACCTTTGGCGAGTAATTCTTTATTAGTGTGTTTTCTGTCCATGAGCAATGGCTTGTCTTACGCTTTTATATTCGTCCAATAGAGTTTTGGCAGTGTCTTTATCCACGCCTAAAGCTTCGCAAATCATATGGATTCCACGATTCACGAGTTTGTCGTTACTCAGCTGCATGTCTACCATGTTATGACCTTTTACCCGACCCAGTTTTATCATCAGACTGGTCGAGATCATGTTGAGTATCATTTTTTGGGCTGTGCCGGCTTTCATTCGTGAACTGCCTGTAAGCACTTCTGGACCTACAGCCACTTCAATAGGAAAATCAACAGCTAAAGCTAGCGGACTTCCGGGATTACAGGTGATGCATCCTGTGGGGACGCCATGAGTCTTGCCATCTTTTACAGCACCAACTACATATGGCGTGGTGCCGGAGGCTGCAATACCCACCAGCATATCGCCTTTATGGATATTGTATTCCTGCAAGTCTTTCCACCCCAAATTGGTGTTGTCTTCTGCAAATTCTACGGCTTTTCGAATGGCTTTATCACCGCCGGCAATCAGGCCAATCACTACATCATCCGAAACGCCAAATGTTGGCGGACATTCACTGGCATCTAAAATACCTAACCTGCCACTAGTACCCGCACCAATATAAAAGAGCCGACCACCTTTTGAAACCTGTTCTACAGCTTTTTTAATTAATTTTTCAATTTGGGGTAAAACGCTTTGAACAGCAAAAGCTACCTTTTGGTCTTCGGTATTGATGATTTCAATAAGCGCTTCAACCGATTTGTGCTCTAAGTCGTCGTAATGGGAGTTTTGTTCGGTTATTTTTTCAAAGTTTGCGTTCATTCCTGCACGGTATAAATAAATTGATCGGATTCAGATAAGCTAAAATATCCAAAAGGAAAGTTTTCGGGATTGGTTTCATTAACAATATTTCCTCTAACGACAGCAGGTTGTGTCTGGAATGGTCCCCCGACTGAACCCACTTGACTCAGCAATACATTCATGTATTCATAAAATTGCCCGGAGAGTCCAAAATTTTGTATGATGACTTCGTCTCCCGGTTTAAGTTCTTCTTCTTGATAGAGGGCAAAAATGGTATTGCCGTCAAAAAACTCGTCTTTAAAAATTTCTGTAGTAGGGAAATCTACAAAATTGACAAAAAACGTAAACAGATAATAGTTTTCCTCTCCCGCTGGGTCTGTATAATAGGCCTTGAGTTCTACTTCATCGCCACTAAAACCGGCATCATTTCTTTGGGTTACAGAGTCAATTTTGGCTACAGGCAGCAGTGTTTCTTCAGCGGTATAAGTTTCACCATCGACTTCAATATTCAAATAGTATTTTTCCATGAGATTGGCTTCAAAGTTAGTTGTAGTATAAAAACCGGCCGAGTCATGAATAAATTCAAAAATTTCTCCGTCTTCTCTGGTAACGGAGACTTCTGCATTATCAACGGCGGTAAGCTCTTCTTCAAAAAAACCTCTGGTTTTTGTTAAGCGTATAAACTGATTATTAGCTATACTCCCTTTAATTTTAATAAGGTTTGCTTCTATCACCAATCTTTCTTTTGCCTCGTTTAAGTCAATATCTATTACATCTTCACAAGACAGCATCACAAAAACGCCAAATGTTAAAATTAAATACTTTTTCATAAACTAGTAATTAGTATTTAGTAATTAGTATATAGTATATAGTAAAAAGTAAATAGTAATTTACAGATTACAACTTACAACTAGCAACTAAAATTCAATATTATAACTCACAGAGGGCACAATGCCAAAGATAGAAAATCTTATGGCTTCGTTTTGGCCGGTATCCCTGTTTTCTTCAAAATTTATACTTGCGGCATTCCTTCGATTATAAACATTGTAAATACCAAAGTTCCATGAGCCTTTCCATTTTTTTGGTTGTTTTTTTGGGGTATATGTCGCCGATATATCCAATCTATGGAAAGTTGGTAGCCGATCACGGTTTCTGCCTTCAAAAATCGGAACTGTCAACCCCTGAAAATTAAACTGACCAACAGGAAAATTTGCGGTTTGTCCAGACCTAAGCGTAAAATTCAAATTAAAATCCCAAGATTTGTTTAAATTGTAATTTCCTAAAATGGTCAGATCGTGGGTTTTATCGTAATTAGCCAGATACCATTCGCCGTTATTAATACCGGGTTCTCCCGGAAAGCGACCAGGGGTGCGTTGTTCAGCACGAGATAAGGTATAAGCTATCCAACCTGTTAACTTACCGGTGTTTTTCTTTAGCATGATTTCCAAACCATAACTCCGGGCTTCTCCGTTTAAGGTCTCCTGTTCTATGGCATCTGCGGCAATTAAATCTGCCCCATCGATAAAGTCTAATCTGTTTTCCACAGTTTTGTAATAGGCCTCAATAGATAAATCCAATCGGTTTTTTTGTAAGCGCTTAAAAAACCCCACCGCGTACTGGTTGAGTCGCTGAGGTTCTAAAAACGGCCCGCTGGGCGCCCAGACATCCAGTGGGGTAGGTGAGTTGGTGTTGCTGATAAGGTGTAAGTATTGCGCCATTCGATTATAGCTGGCTTTTACCGACGTGTTTTCATTTAAAGTATAGGCTAAAGACAGTCTGGGTTCCAGATTATGAAAACTGCTCAAAACTTCAGAACGGCTGTCACTTCTGGTGCCTATGGGTTCTGCACGTTCATAAATGCCGAATTGTGAATTGTAAATCAACGGTAAATTGTCTTCGTAGATATTCAATTCGTCCTGACCTAACCTGTAAAAACTGCTCAGTCGCAGACCATATTCAGCTGAAAGATTTTCTGTTAACTGGTGTTCTGCAGAAAGAAACACCGCATTTTCAAAAGCATACTTCTTGGTCAACTGGGCTTGATTGATGCCTGAATCTTCACCTGTGGGCTCTATTAAACCGGGATTAACGATATAATAAAAACTGTTTAGCCCGTAATTCAGTTTAAAATCATCTGAAATATAATGGTTAAAATCGTATTTAAAATTCAGGTTCTGTATGCCGCTTTCAAAATCAAAACCCACAAAGTCTAAGCCTAAATTGTACACATATTCTCCACCAATTAAAGACATATTGCTGAACAGCTCATCATTAAACACATGATTCCATCTCAGGTTGATAAAACTATTGCCGTAAGTATTATTAAAACTGCCATCCAATGAGAAAAAATCTCTGCCAAAATAGCTGGATACCATGATTTTATTGTTTTTATTCAACACATAATTGGCTTTTGCCGTAAAATCGTAAAAATAGGCAGTGTTTGGATTGTCAATCAGGGTTAAAAACAGGTGGGCATAGGTAGACCGGCCACTGACAAGAAATGAACTTTTTTCTTTTTGAATAGGTCCTTCAAGCAATAACTTGCTGGATATGATACCTATACTGGCATCGCCCTGGAATTTTTTGTTATTTCCATCTTTTTGTTTAATGTCTAAAACAGAAGACACACGACCACCATACTGGGCGGGAATACCACCTTTATAGAGTTTTAAATCTTTTACGGCATCCGGATTGAAAACAGAAAACAGCCCAAATAAATGCGAAGAATTGAAAATAACCGCTTCGTCCAGCAATATCAAGTTTTGGTCTGCGCTACCACCTCTGACATTAAATCCCGAAGAACCTTCGCCGGCATTGGTTACACCCGGCAGTTGAATAATAGAGCGTAACACATCTGCTTCACCAAAAACCACCGGAATTTGTTTGATCGTAGATTGTTTAAGCCTATTAACACTCATTTCAGGTTTTCGGATATTCTGCTGTTCATAATCCTGAACAATGGTAACGGCATCTAATTCTTCAGACTGCGGGGTAAGGTGAAAATCTTTTTGGGTATCCTGATTAATTTGAATGGTTTCAGTTAGTGATTCAAAACCCAGATAGCTGATTTGTAAGGTATAGGTGCCTTCAGGTAGCTTAATAGAATAAAACCCATAAGCATTGCTTACTGTGCCGGTTTTCAGTTCTTTGATGATGACGTTGACACCGAGAAGAGTTTCATTACTTTCAATATCTTTTATTTTGCCACTTAGGCTAAATTTCTCTTGAGCAATTAAAAAGTTATAGAAAAATAAAAAAAAGTAAACGCAGAATAACCTCATGTAATCTATGTGTTAATCGGTAACAAATATAAAGCCACTGAAGGCACTAAGCTTAGATAAATAGATAATTTAATCTTAAAAGATTAAGGCTCAAAAATAAAAATTGCAGGTTTTTTGTGAAAATCTACATTTTGACTTTTCCATTCCTGAACGGTCTTAGTTTTGATACATTCGGTCTCAATGGTTAGGTCAACAGCAACACAGAGTCTGGTTTGAGGTTTAAGGGTTTTTAGTAAGCTTTCTAGGAGTTGCTGGTTGCGATAAGGCGTTTCAATAAATATCTGCGCCTGATGATTCTGTTCGGCGTGCCTTTCCAATTGTTTTATGGTTTTTTTGCACTCGTTTTTATCTACAGGTAAATAGCCGTTAAAGGCAAAATTCTGACCATTCATTCCACTGGCCATAAGGGCTAAAATGATAGAAGACGGTCCCACAAGCGGGATGACTTTGATGTTTTGTCGATGTGCAAAAGCCACAACCTTGGCGCCCGGATCGGCTATGCCAGGACACCCTGCATCGCTCATCAGCCCCACATCAATTCCCTCTGAGCATGGCTTTATGAATTCCGGTATTTCTAAATCCTGAGTAAATTTATTCAGCAAATTGATTTGTAATTTTTTTTGATTTTTTGAGGGCACAATTTTTTTGATATACCGTCTGGCGACTTTTTCATTTTCAACGATATAATGGTTGATGTCGGTAATTTTTTTTCGAATTGAAAGCGGCAATACTTCTAAGGGTGGCTGGTCTCCGATACGACTGGGGATGAGGTATAAATGTCCTGTTTTCATAAGTTTATTGGTTTTGCAGTAACTGATGGTCTTTATAAATCAATGAAATGGCTTTTTCAATTGGCGTATATTCAAAATTAAAGTTTTGTTTTGATTTATCATTTTGATATTCAGTTTTGGCATTGATTTTTTTGATGGTGTTTAAAGTAATTTGCATTTCAAGTGGTTTGAAAAGACTTTCGATTTGCTGATAAAACCATATCATGTAAAGCATAAATTTAGTTGCTCGAATACTTGGTTTGTTTTTATTAAAAGTTTCAGCAATATGATCCATTACCCATTTAAAACTTAAATTTTCTGCAACTAGAATATAACGTTCATTTCTGATAGGAGATTGCATGAGTTTTTGCATATAATCGGTAACATCACCAACGTATACAAATCCTGTTTTTTTATTTACATAAAATTTTGTGTTATTGAGTACTTTTTTAAAAATATGCCCACTGCCCTTATCGAAAAAACCAACACCAAGGATTACACCGGGGTTAACTATAACAACTTCAAGTCCTTCCTGGGAAGCACGCCAAACCTCCATCTCTGCTCCATATTTACTGATGCTGTAGATACTACTGAATTTTTCAGACTCTCGAGGGGCATCTTCATCAACTTTGTCGGAATTGGGATACTGACCTAGAGCAGCCGTTGAACTCACACAACAAAATTTTTTAATATCATACGCCAACGCAAGGTTAACCATATTGGCCGTACCTTCTATATTCACTTTACGCATTTTCTTGCTTTGGTTTGGGGAATTACCCACCCAAGCGGCGCAATGGTAAACATGTTTTATGTCTTTATAGGCTATTTCCAGTTCAGGTATGTTTAAAATATCTGCCTGTACCCATTCAATATTATTGATTCTATCTTTTGATGACTGGGCACAGAATAGGTTCAGAAATTTTAAGGTATAGGCTTTTTTTTCTTCAGAACGGTACAGAGCGCGAATGGGAACAGCGTTAACCTCACATAGTCTTTTGAGTAAGTGTGTGCCGAGAAAACCGGTAGCGCCTGAGATTAAAATCATTCTGTAAATATAAGTATTTGTGTAAAAGAATAGTTTTAGAAAATAATATCTTTGCCAAACTTTAATAGAAATATTCAAAAGACTAAACATGCAAAAAGATTTTATAGAGGAACTACAATGGCGAGGTATGATTCATGATATGATGCCGGGCACACAAGATTGCTTAAACAATGGCGTAACATCAGCTTATATCGGGTTTGATCCAACTGCAGATTCTCTTCATATTGGCAACCTTGTACAAATCATGATTTTAGTGCATTTTCAAAATTGTGGGCATAAACCGGTGGCATTAGTCGGTGGTGCCACAGGAATGGTGGGCGATCCTTCTGGAAAATCTGCGGAAAGAAACCTCTTAGACGAAAAAACACTTCAACATAATTTAGCCTCTGTAAAACATCAGCTTGAAAAATTCTTGGATTTTGAAGGTGAAAACGCCGCCGAAGTGGTTAATAATTACGACTGGTTTAAAGATTTTAGTTTTTTGGAATTTATTAGAGATGTGGGAAAACATATCACTGTGAATTATATGATGGCTAAAGACTCCGTAAAATCAAGACTTGATAGTGGATTGTCTTTTACTGAATTTTCCTACCAACTGGTTCAGGGCTACGACTTTTACCACCTCTGGAAACATAAAAATGTAAAATTGCAATTAGGAGGCTCAGACCAATGGGGAAATATTGTTACCGGTACAGAACTCATCAGACGAAAAGGCCAAGGGGAGGCTTTTGCCTTAACAACACCCTTAATCACCAAAGCAGACGGCTCTAAATTTGGCAAATCTGAAGGGGGAAATGTCTGGTTGGATGCAGAAAAAACTTCTCCATTCAAATTTTACCAATATTGGATTAACGCATCCGATGAGGATGTAGAGAAGTACATCAAGATTTTTAGTCTGAGTTCTAAGGAAGAAATTACAAACCTCATAGAAAAACATAATGAAGCTCCGCACTTAAGGTTATTGCAAAGAACGCTTGCTGAAGAAATCACCGAACGCGTTCACTCTAAAGCAGATTTAGAAACCGCCCAAAAAGCGACCAATATCTTATTTGGTAAAAGCACTTTTGAAGATATCAAAAATCTAGACGAAAAAACCTTCAATGAGGTATTTGACGGTGTACCTACCGCTGAAATTATTATGGATAAATTAAACGAAGGCTTAGATATTGTTGATGCTCTGGTAGCCGAGTCTCAATTTTTAAAATCTAACGGCGAAGCTATCAGAACTTTAAAACAAAATGCCGTTTCTGTAAACAAAGTCAAAGTCCAAAAAGACTATAAACTGACCGAAAAGGACTTGGTCAATGGAAAATATATTTTATTGAACAAAGGGAAGAAAAATACCTATGTGTTGAGGTTTGTGAAGTAGGTTTTAGCCTATAGCTCTGCGGAGGTTCTAACTACGCCTCATTATTTTATGAAGTACAATATCATATGGGTTTTGAAAGTTCATTTTCAGCTGTATGACTTTTTTAATTTAGCACTTCAATTATAGAAATTAAAAAAAGTAGAGTAAAATGTAGATTTACATTTCGGTTCCTCATTATAGTATCTTTCTATTTTCGGTTTAAAGCATAGAGACGTTCATTTAAAATTTTGTATTTTCAAACTTCATTTTTTCAATCAAGTCTAAAAAATATTTAGGACTCCAAATTTTTAGATGGTTCTCATTTTCTAAAAATTTAGTGATATCTTCTTTGATATTTTTGAAAGAAACAGCGTTAATCTTCAGAACTATTAGACCTATAATTTCTTCTTTAGAAATAGATTCTCTATTCCAGTCGCCACTGTCTTTCGCTCTGGTAAAAAAATGATTTACATCGAGAGGAATACCTTTTTTTATGTACCATTCTAAGTCATACCAATCTCTGTCTTTTACCCTGTTTTTCCATTTCCTGAATAGCAGGGTATGCAATTTTCCTGCAAATAAGCAAGGTTTTGTATAACATTTTACATAAAATGAAAATGGACGCAGTAGCAACTTTTCTTCAGTTTTGAAATTTAAGGGAGGATTTCTATCGACTTCAATTTTTATTTTAAGCGTTTTATTAGAGCGCACGCCTGTTTCTTTAATAATATCAATCAGAACAATTTCCTGCCAAATGGTTTCAGTTTTTAAGAACTCAGATTTTATGGCTGTTTTTCTCTTTTTTATTACTTCATTTATGCTTACGGTTAAGCCCAGTGACTTAAACTCATCAAGAATAGCTTTAAAATAGGGTTCAATTGAAAAATCAGTATCAGGCTTAAGTAATGAAAAATCTAAATCTTCTGAGTATCTATCTATGCCATAGAAAATTCTTAGTGCTGTACCTCCATAAAACGCCGCTTTTTCAAAAAAATCTGTTCGAGACAGGCCTGATAGAGTAATTTCTTGCATAATTTCTCGTAGTGCAGACAGTATCTCATCTTCATTTTGAGGATTATATTCACCCATCCAATCTTTAATCATAATTTATTCAAGGTTTTAATAAGCATTTTTAGACTAATTTTTTTAGGCGCACCTTTAGTCCATAAATTCATTAAATCTGTATCTAAAGACCGCAATACTTCTATATCTATTCT
>CAYMXD010000023.1:0-12040 GCA_964394095.1 uncultured Mesohalobacter sp.
GTATTTTTAGATCTTATTCATTTAAAACTAAAACTATTTGTGTTGGAAATTTAAGTGTAGGCGGGACGGGTAAATCACCTATGATTGAGCATTTGATTGAACTCTACAAAAACGATTATAATGTAGCTGTACTTAGTCGAGGCTATAAAAGGCTTACCAAAGGATGCATTGAAGTAACTGCAGAAATGACCGCTGCTCAGGTTGGTGATGAACCTTTACAGTTTAAGCGAAAGTTTAAGGATGTAAAAATATTTGTAGATGCGGATAGAAAAAATGGTATAGAGCAAATTGAAAAAATATATCCGGAAACAGAGCTCATTTTACTAGATGATGCCTTCCAACACAGAAGAGTAAAAGCGGACATAAATATACTTCTTACAACTTTTTATAAACCGTTTTACAGAGATTTTATACTACCTGTCGGAAGATTAAGAGAATCTATACGAGGCAAAAACAGAGCAGATGTTATAATAGTGACGAAATGTCCTGAAAATTTATCTACTGAAAAAATTGTAAGCATAAAAAGGCGTATAAACGCCGATCAAAATCAGGATATTTTATTTTCAAAAATTACTTATGATGAAAAAATTTACAGCGATACTGATACCTTAGATATTAATGCCTTTGATAATTTTTGCCTTGTCACCGGAATAGCCAATCCAAAACCCCTAATTCAACATTTAAATAATCTGAACAAAACCTTTGAGCACCTCAACTTTCCTGACCATCATAATTTCACTAACAAAGAAATTGAAAGTTTGAAGTCTTTAAGTAAACCTATTTTAACGACCGAAAAAGATTACACAAGGTTGTACTCTAGTATTCAAGATAGTATTTATTATTTACCTATTAGTGTAGATCTCAATAAAGATTTAAAAACGGTTTTAAATATTAAACCCCAGTAAGTTTTGAATTTACTGAGGCTTATAATTATTTTAAGTTGTTTTTGCCTACCTAGCTTCTTCAACTAATTCGTCTACGCTCTCAATCGCAGCAAGATAGCGTTCTGCATCAAGTGCTGCCATACATCCCGTTCCTGCGGCTGTAACAGCTTGTCTGTATTCTTTATCCTGAGCATCTCCGCTAGCAAATACACCGGGAATATTGGTTTTAGTAGATTTTCCATTTGTGATGATATAACCCACATCATCCATGTCTAATTGATCTTTAAAAATATCGGTATTGGGTTTGTGGCCAATGGCAATAAATAATCCGGTTATCTTTATATCCTCTTTTACGCCTGTATTATTATTTACCATACGTAAACCTTCAACAACCTGTTCACCTAAAACCTCATCGACTTCGGTGTTGAATCTTACGTCTATATTTTTAGTATTGAAAACTCGGTGCTGCATGGCTTTAGAGGCCTTTAAGTAGTCTTTTCTTACCAACATAGTAACTGACTTACAGATTTTTGCCAAATAAGTGGCTTCTTCAGCAGCAGTATCGCCACCACCAACAATTGCAACATCCTGACCTTTGTAAAAGAAACCGTCACAAACGGCACAAGCCGAAACACCGCCGCCTCTTAACCTTTGTTCACTGGGTAGGCCTAGGTATTTAGCTGAAGCACCTGTTGAAATAATGATACTTTCAGCTTCTATCCAATCTTTATTATCAATTTGTACTTTATGAATACCGCCTTCTTCTTGACTCAATTCTACCTTAGTGGCCATTCCTATTCTTACATCGGTGTCAAATCTTTCAGCTTGAGCTTTGAGATGTTCCATCATTTCAGGGCCTTCAACACCATCTGGATAGCCCGGAAAATTATCCACATCTGTAGTTGTAGTCAATTGTCCGCCAGGCTCTATACCTGTGTAGACTACCGGGTTTAAATCAGCTCTTGCCGCGTAAATTGCTGCGGTATAACCTGCTGGTCCCGATCCTATAATCAAACATTTTATTCGTTCTATGTTATTTTCCATCTCTTTATAATTTTAAACAAATGTATTAACTTTTAGGTAAATAAATGTCTTTACTCTATAGGTTTTTACAATGGCTTATTAACATCTTATATACAAAAAAAGCCGACATAATTGCCGGCTTTCTTTTGAAGTTTAAATTTAAATTACTCCATGTATTTTTGTATTTTCTCTTTGAGAACAGTATCATTTTGTGAGGCTTGGGCAATAGAATGGTAGGTTTCTACTTTTAAACCATTTTTGGCAATAATGCGTTCAATACTTTCTTGAATACTCTGATTGAGTTTTTCTATATTATCAACAGCAATGTTATATTTTCTTTTATCGGCCTCTTTAACCTGTCCTGCTTTTTCAGGATCTTTTAAAAGCATGTGAATGTTGGTAAATTCATCGCTGGTTAAACCAGCATCTTCAATTTCCGTAATCATATTGAGTTGTAAGTTCATGTTTTCATTGCGAACTTCTACGTAAGCATTAGCAAATTTTTGAAGGGTTTCATCAGAAAATTGACTGTTTTGCCCAAAAAAAGTTGCTGTTGTAATGAAAGCTAAGACAAATATTATTTTTTTCATTTTAAAAATCTTTGATACAAATGTAAGTATAATTTTCAACAGATAAAACGCCTATTTCATATTGTTATTACGTTTTTTACAGTTTTAAAGCATAAATAAGCCCTAAATTGTACCATAGTGGGTTGTATTGTAGGTTGATTATGGTTTAAAACCAGATTTATAAACCTGAAGTGGCTTTACTAATATTTTGGACATTAGAGGATAAACAATTTTGATTATTAATTACTAAGTTTAGCTTTTTCCCAAATTTTATCCATTTCTTCGAGACTCATTTCAGAAAGTTTGAGATTCTCCTTAGCAGTTTCTTTTTCAAGATATTGAAAACGTTTTATAAATTTTTTATTCGTTCTTTCTAGTGCAGCTTCCGGATTGATGTTTTTGTATCGAGCGTAATTGACAAGTGAAAACAAAATATCACCAAACTCAGCTTCCATTTTATCTGCGTTTTCGGCTTTTGATTCTTCTTCAAACTCTGCAATTTCTTCTTTGACTTTATCTAAAACTTGCGCAGTATTGTCCCAGTCAAAACCTATTCCAGATACTTTTTCCTGAAGCCGTTGTGCCTTTACCAATGCCGGTAAACCCTTCGGAACACCCTCTAAGACACTTTTTTTGCCTTCTTTAAGTTTGAGCTTTTCCCAGTTTTGTTTCACGTCCTCTTCATTGTCCACCTTTACATTTCCATAGATATGAGGATGCCGATGTATTAACTTCTCGCAAATGCCTTCAATGACATCTTTAATGTCAAATTTATTTTGTTCTGAAGCTATTTTGGCATAAAACACCAAATGCAAAAGCAAATCTCCCAACTCGCCCTTTATAGCCTCAAAATCTTCATCTAAGATAGCGTCAGTAAGTTCGTAGGTTTCTTCTACGGTAAGGTAGCTTAAAGAATGAATTGTTTGTTTTCTGTCCCAGGGGCAAGCCTCTCTTAGCTCGTCCATGATTTTAAGTAGTCTGGAAAAACCAGTATTTTTATTTGATGTCATGTTAGTTTTTTTCAAATTTAAGACTTATGAACAAAATTACGTCTTAGCTTTTTGATAAGTTGAATTAGAATGTTATTTTTATTTATTTCAAAATTTTTACCTATTTTAGTACAACTTTAAATCATTAAATCAATAAATTATGAAACAGTATTTACAATTTTTATTTTCATTTGTTGTTATATTAACAGCTCAGTCCCAAACTATTGGTATTGTTGGTCCTGCAGCAAATGGATGGCCTTCTGATGACAACCCAACAGACATCATGCTTACCGATAATGGCGATGGGACACATTCCATAGACGCGTTAACCTTAACTACGGGGCCTGCTAAGTTTAGAGAAAATCAAGCATGGACAACTAGTTATGGAGGAGATGTCTTTCCTTCCGGCTCAATTACAAACGGAGATATTCCGGTTCAGGCTGGTGTTTATGATGTTGTTTTAGATTTAAACACCAATACTTACACTTTTACAGATGTTAGTACATTTACAGAAATTGAGTTGGTTGGGTCTGCTGTTGTGGGTTCAAATCCAACTATGTCTACTATTGATGGCGAAAATTATGAACTTTCTGTAACCGAATTTGGAGATGGAGACCTTTTATTTCAAGAAGTAGGTACAGCAAATACTTTTGGAGCAGATAGTTTCCCAAACGGAACGGCAACATCTGATGGTACAGATATACCAGTACAATTTGGATTTTATGAAGTCAGTTTTAACCTGACTACAGGAGATTATACCTTTACAATACCCGATGTGGGAATTGTTGGTCCTGCTGCAAATGGATGGCCCGACGGGAGTAATCCAACTCCAGATATTCCAATGAATTCAACAGATGGTGATGTTTACGCTTTAAATTCGCAGGTACTAAATGACGGTGCCCTAAAATTTAGACAAAATTTTGATTGGTCTGTGAATTGGGGTGGTGATTCTTTTCCTTCAGGCTCGTTTACAGGGGATGATATTTTGGTAACAGCAGGAACCTATGATATTAGTTTTTTTAGAGCAAATCAAACTTACACTTTTACATCATTATCAGTTGAGGATTTATCATTTGAGAATTTTAATATATATCCTAATCCGGCTAAAGACCGATGGGTTTTTGAAAATCCTTCCACACCAATTGAAAGTATTTATATCTACAATACCTTTGGGAAGTTGATTCATCAGGCTAAACCCAACTCTACAACTGGGTATGTTAATGCTCAAACTTTTGAGCAAGGCATATACCTGGCAAAAATTAAACTTAGTGATAATTCAGAAACCACTGTAAAAATTATTAAGCGATAAATTAAGGTCAATATAAAAAAAAAGCTACCAGACGGTAGCTTTTTTTTTGGTATTACAAAGGCAATATTATTATTTATCTGCCATTAAAGGCTGCGCTATAATATCATTTTTCTTTGGCATATTAAGTTTAGGTTTGTATGTCTTTTGTGAAGATTTACAATCATTTGAACTAAAAATTAACAATAAAATATTAATTATAACTAAACTTAAAATGATTAATATCCAGATCATATAAAAAAAGGTTTACAATCAATAGATGTTGAATAACTAAAATGGTTGCGTGTAATGTTTAAATTTTTATTAAATGATGTTGTATTTTTTCAATTTCAGTTTCAAATAATCGATTGTTTCCGGCTTTATGCGAGAATTACTCCATTCTGTTTTAGATAACCAGTCTTTTACATCTTTTTCGTTAATGTCATATTCTTTAGATAAAGTCTTTGATAAATTGTGCTTATCTTTCAGGTGTAAAGTTTGATCATTTAAAACGTCTAAGAGTTTATTCACGACTACTACATTTTCATTGTAATAATCATCTCTTGTAACAACTACAAAACATGGCCATGGGGTAGGACAATTACCCAAATGTCTTAATGTATGTTGATCTACATATGGTTTTGTGGTAAACCTTTCCCAGAGTAAATAATCTGCGTCTTTATTTTTAAGCGCTTTAATGGCGCCATCTAAAGTTTTGCAAACTTCAAACCTTAGATGATTCAAATTCCAGTTGTGTTGGTCTGCAAGCACATGAGTCATTAAATGAGAACCAGAGTTGAATTGACTGATGGCTGCTGTTTTCCCTTCTAAATCTTCAATTTTTCTGTACGGACTATCTATATCAACATGAATTCCCCACAATAGTGGACTTTCTATATATTTCTGAACAATTTTAAAATCCTTACCAGATTCAATTTCCTTTAGGCTACCTTCGGTTAGCATTACAGCCAAATCAATCTCTTTATTAGCTAAGGCTTTAGCCATTTCTCCAGTTCCACCGTGATAATTATACCATTCAACCTCCAGATTTTCAGTTTTAAAACTACCATCTTCTATACATTTTAACCATGGATAATTAAAATGTTCGGGAACACCCCCTACTTTTATTTTAAACATGTTTATTTG
This sequence comes from uncultured Mesohalobacter sp., assembly GCA_964394095.1. Classification (GTDB taxonomy): domain Bacteria; phylum Bacteroidota; class Bacteroidia; order Flavobacteriales; family Flavobacteriaceae; genus Psychroflexus. The sequence goes on from CAYMXD010000023.1 coordinate 5,897, forward strand.
TTGAATTCTGAAATGGCAAAACTCAAATCATACACTTCAACATTTGGTTTTGATTCTTTTATGATACTAAACCCTGCTGTACTTCTGTAGCCGCCGGCACAGTGAACCACAATGGGTTTGTCGTTTGGGATGCTATCTACAGTTTCTCTAAGATGATTTAAAGGATGATGAATGGCACTCTCGAATATCAAACCATTATCTACCTCAGAATTATTTCTAATGTCTACGATGGTATACTTGCTGGCGTCTGATTTAAGATTGTCAAGGTCTAATTGTTTGTTGTCGTTTTCAACATTATTACTAAGTGTGATGACAGATAATATTTGACTCTCATAGCCAATTTTAGCCACACGTTCTAATAAAGCTTGGTATTGACTTACTTCAGGAATGACCAAAAAGAATTTTTCTTTCGGTTTTACAATAGCTCCCAGCCAGGTTTCAAACTTATCGTTTTCACTTCTCGCCATGATGTTTATGCTATTAGCCAGATGACCTTGTTTAAATTTATCTTCAGGCCTTGTATCTACAACCAAATAGTCGTCTTCAAGACTCTTAATATTGAGATTTAAAGGAACAGACCATATACTAGACATAAAGTTTTCAGGCCCTTTTTTGTTGGTATCTACATCAAAGCCAAAATAAGAGGGTATAAATGGCTGGTCGTTTAATAATTCGTCTACAAATTCTTTTTCAGTTTGGGTTTTGAACGCCCAGTTGCCAAGTCTTTCGTTTCCAAGTGTACTTGAAGAGGCACTGCTCATATTTTTTCCACACAAACTCCCGGCACCATGGGCAGGATATATCAAAACAGAATCTTTCAAATTTGTAAACTTATTCTGTACAGTATGATACATAGATTTAGCCAAAGATTCTCGAGTAGCTTTCATGTTCCCTACATCTTCTCTTAAATCTGGTCGGCCTACATTTCCAATAAATAATGTATCACCGGTAAAAAGTGCTTCATCCTCACTTGTTTCACTTTTAGCAAAAATACAGATGCTATCCGGTGAGTGTCCCGGAGTGTTTATTGCAGAAAATGTAACATTATCCATTTTTAATACATCTCCTTCATCAAATGGCTCATGTGGGTATTCTGCACCAACATCTTCACTAACATAAATTTGGGCTCCCGTTTCTTTGTGTATTTGAAAATGACTGCTGATAAAATCTGCGTGAGGATGTGTTTCAAAAACTGCAACAATTCTAGCATTGTGCTTTTCTGCAAATTCATAATAGGGTAGTGGGTTTCTTGCCGGGTCGATAAGAGCCATTTTATTTCCGCTTAATACGGCATAGGAGTAATGGGCTAAAGCTTTATCTGTAAACTGTTCAATATGCATAATTGTATTTTAATAAAATCACAAATTTAAGAACTAAATATGAAAAGAGGCTCTCCTGTGTTTTTTAATTCTAATATTTTAAAGGGAAAAGTGATTCTTGTCAATTTTAATATTAATGCCAAGCAGAAAAGCTTAGAGATTAATCGATTTGGTGTTGTAATTATTCTGAACTTTATTCGTTAATTCAAAGTCAACAATTCCAATGATTAATCCTTCTTCCGTTAAAACTTCAACTTTCCATTGGCCTTCAGCAATATTTTGTTTATAAGTGTACCCTCTAAAGCCAGTATTTCTTCCCCCCACAATAGTAAATCTTATTTTGTCTGTTACCTCCCATTCCTGTTTATCAGGATTATACCTATTCCATTGATGATATACTTTCTTGTTGAGATCTGTGGGTGCAAAAACAGAAGTAAATACATAAATTTTATCAGCGTTTTTAATACCAATCTGTTTGGTGTGTTCACGCCAGAAAATAAACCGGTTTTCTGCCTCATAAGTTATATTATAAGTGTTATTTTCTTTTGTGATGTTGTATGCAACAATACTTTTGTTTAAGGCTAAAGGTACTGGAGGAATTAATTTGAAAAAATAAAATATTGTGATAAAAGCATAAACTAGACAAACTAATCTGAATAATTGTATTTTAGAAACTTCATGTTTTATAGTAGTATTGGTTTTGTAAATGAAATAGATTAAACCGGAAGTGACTAAAAAACTAAAAATTCCTGAAGCACTAAAAATAATTGGATTCATTTTAGTGATTAAAACAGGTATCATGTAGGCGAAAAAAGTATAGCTGACAAAAGAATAAATTCCAAATTGCAGATAGATATTTGAAATTCGCTTCTTAAAAATTTCATTGGCAAAAAACAGCAAAATCAAAATGACAAAAAAGCTAGCAGTCTTAGAGAGCGATACGCTTCTCGAAAAATAAATCACGTAGGCACTTGTTAAACCCCCAAGGAAAAATTGAATGGCAAGTGGTAAATATTCTTGATAGGTTTTAAGGAATTTGTGTTGCCAAATGGAATGACCTGTACTATTGTAAAAGTATATGCAAAAACTCAGCAGGCAAAAATAAGCAGATAACAAAATCATATCGTAGAGCCGGTCTACTCTTCCTAAAGTTAACCAGTCCCATAAAAAACCGCCTGCAAAAAATAGCAAAGGGGCATATTTTTGGTTTTTAGTCAAAAAAAGATAAGCCTTATGATTTTTGAGTTCTTTTATTTTGAGTAAATCGAATTTCAAAGAGGTTGAGTATAAAGTTGCACAAGGAATTACAATTTAAAAGCGGAGAAACTAAAAGAATCTCCGCTTAAAATCTAAATTTCAACCACAAAATTTAGATTGGTATAAACATACAAATATTGTGAACTAAAACCTCCTAAATTTAGACTTATTTAAAATTTGAGCGCAAAATATCCTTTAATGTAACATAAGTTACTTGAGACTAAGGCGTTCAATATTACTTTTGTAAAAAAAATAATATGTCTTTTTTATCCCAATTATTTCAATCAAAAAGTAATATCAATCAAATTTCAGCAACTTCTTTAAAGCAATTGCTTGATAGTAAAGCAGAGGTTAAGATTCTTGATGTAAGAACTCCGCGAGAATACAAGCAGGGACATATTTCTAAGTCCTTAAATATAGATGTGTTTTCTTCAAATTTTGTGAGCCAATGCCAATCAAAATTAAAATCTGAAGATAAAATAGTATTGTGTTGCAGGAGTGGTCAACGCAGTTCTAATGCGGCCAAAAAGCTAGAAAAAGCTGGTTTTAATTCACTTTATAACTTAAAGGGGGGTATGATGGCATGGTCTAGATTATAAGTTTTTTCTCATAATAATTGCAATTTAGTTTAAATGACTAATTTTGCAATATGAAAATAATAATAGCTGGTGCAGGAGAAGTCGGATTTCATTTGGCCAAACTCCTTTCATACGAGTCCCACAATATTGTTTTAATAGATATAGACAAGCAACGTCTGGCTTATGCAGATAAGCACTTAGATATTAAAACTCTTTATGGTGACTCTACATCCTTGAATCTATTGAACGATGCCAACGTATCCCAAACAGATTTAGTTATTGCTGTGACTTCTAGCCAGTCTACTAACATTACGATATGTGTTATTTCTAAACAATTAGGGGCGCAAAAAACTGTAGCTAGAGTTTCAAACCCTGAATTTATTGATTGTAAAGATAAACTCAATATAGAACAACTGGGCATAGACGAAATGATTTCACCAGAACATCTCGCAGCAGACGAAATTATGCTTTTGTTAAGTCAGTCCGGTTTCAGTGATACATATGATTTTGATGAAGGTGCGCTTAAAATGATTGGTTTCAACTTATCTGAAAATGCTCCATTTATTGGGTTGACAGTAGAAGAAGCAGCAGATTATTTTCCGGGTTTGCACTTTATGCCAATCGCTATCCAGCGCCATGGAACACAGTACACATTAATTCCTAGAGGGGATACTCAATTTTACAAAAAAGACCGGGTTTACTTTGTGACAGATACCTCTGGTGTGGAAGAGTTATATAAATTATCGGGCACATCTAAGAGAGAGATCAAGAATGTAATGATTCTCGGCGGGAGCAATATTGGCCGAAGTTTGGCAAAACAACTCTCCGAGCAAAAATTTAAAGTCAAGCTGATTGAAAAGGACGACGAAAAGGCGCTGGAAATTGCAGATATGCTCCCCAAAACATTGGTAATAAATGCTGATGGGCATAATGTTGATGTTCTTGAGGATGAACACATATCTGAAATGGATGCCTTTGTCTCTGTTACAGAAAACTCTGAAACCAATATCATGTCCTGCCTGGTCGCCAATTCTAAACATGTACCTAAAACTATAGCGCTGGTTGAAAACATGGATTACTTTCAATTAAGCCAATCTATAGGAATCAATACGCTTGTTAATAAAAAACTTATTGCTGCCAATAATATTTTTAGATACATTAGAAAAGGTGATATTGTGGCTTTAACTAAACTAAATAACCTAAACGCTGAGCTATTAGAATTTGTAGTTAAACCGGATTCTAAAATTTGTGATGGTAAAATTGCTGATCTTAAAATTCCTAGAACCTCGATTATAGCAGGTGTAATAAGAGACAAAGAAGGAATCATTGCACTGGGTGATTTTGTGATAAAGAAAGGCGATCGGGTGCTTATTTGTTCTTTACCGGAATCTATCCATAAAGTGGAAAAATTATTTGCATAAGATGCCAAAATTAAATTTTCCTATTGTTTTACATGTCATGGGTATCCTGTTGGTATTCAACGGAGCTTTTATGTCTGTTGGCGTACTAATGAGTTGGTATTACGGCGAGGCTGATGTCTTGTCTCAATTGATGACAGCCTTTCTGTTTGTAGTTATTTTAGGCTTGATGCTGATGTTTTTTACCCGAAATCACAACAAGGACATGACTTCTAAAGAGGGTTACCTTATTGTAACTTTAGGGTGGATTATGATGGCTTTAAGTGGCTGCTTACCTTATCTTTTTACCGGAGTGATTACCAGTTTTATCGATGCTTTTTTTGAAACGATGTCGGGTTATACAACCACAGGCGCCACAATATTTGATGATATTGAAATTTTGCCTAAAGGCATACTAATTTGGAGAAGCCTCACCCATTGGATTGGTGGTATGGGAATTATAGTTTTAACCATTGCTATATTGCCTATGTTTGGCATTGGCGGAATGCAACTATTTACCGCAGAAGCCCCCGGTATAAGTACAGATAAACTTAAGCCACGCATAACCGATACAGCAAAAAGATTGTGGTTAATTTACTTCTCTTTTACAGCTATTGAAACCATTTTACTGAACATTGCCGGCATGAGTGTTTTTGATGCCGTAAATCATGCCTTGAGTACGCTATCAACAGGTGGTTTTTCTACCAAAAATGCCAGTATTGCTTTTTGGAACGATAACTACTGGATACAATACATCATTATCCTATTCATGTTCATGTCCGGAACTAACTTTGTTTTGTTTTACTTTGTTTTTAAACTTAAAATCAAAAAGTTATTTAAAAATGAAGAATTCCGCTGGTATGCTTCAATTGTGATAATTTCTACGCTGGTTTCATTTTTGGCGGTTTACTTTATGGGAGATTTAAGCCTATCGAGTACCGAACACCCCATGTTATTGGGTAAAGCTGAAGCCACTTTTAGGCATGCTTTATTCCAGGTGGTTGCTGTTATCACTACGACAGGTTTTGTGACCTCAGATTTTACTGCATGGTTACCTTTTGTGAGCATATTCTTTTTTGGACTCTTCTTTCTTGGGGGGTCTGCCGGCTCTACAGCTGGTGGGGTGAAAATTGTTAGACAAGTCTTTCTCATTAAGAACGGTATTTTAGAGTTTAAACGAATGCTACACCCCAATGCTGTTTTGCCTATGCGTTACAACGGGAAGTCGGTCGACCAAAAAATTGTGTATACAGTTTTAGGTTTTTTTATTTTGTACATGCTTTCTTTTATAGTCGGTACTTTAGTCATGTCCCTTCTGGGTTTAGACTTTATGTCATCTGTTGGTGCAGCGGCATCCTCTTTGGGTAACGTAGGCCCTGCTTTTGGAGATGTTAGCCCTGTAGATAATTTTAATGCACTACCACAATTGGCTAAATTGTGGAGTAGTTTCCTTATGCTCCTGGGGCGTTTAGAGTTGTTTACGGTTCTTATTCTTTTTACCTCTTATTTCTGGAAGAGCTACTAATTTTTGATTTCTAAAGTATTCTTGAGATTATGAAAATACTTTCATGTAACACTTCGGCTAATTATCTG
>CAYMXD010000024.1:0-11965 GCA_964394095.1 uncultured Mesohalobacter sp.
AGTTCAGCACAAGTACTGAATCAAGTTCAGCACATGAAAGCGGGATTAGCCTGCCAGCAGGTTCATAGCTTCGCTATTTTTCAAAGTTGAGTTTCACTAATAAAAATTCAGTAGTTTTGTTCTAAAACATTAAGAACTGTTCAAAGCTTTAATTCATATTAATAATGTTAATTTGAAAAACTTCAACTTAAATTATGCTGTTTAAAAAACTAACAGATGACCAAACATTTGAATTGGCCGAATACGTCAAAAAATTTCTTGCTGCACATTCTCATGACACAATTCAGATCTATTTAGGTTGTGATAGCCACAGTAGACTAAAAACCACTTATGCCACAACTTTAGTTTTTAACATTAGTTCAACGGGCTGTCATGTGATTTATCAAAAAGAGGTAGTACCTTTAATTTCAGACATGTGGACACGCCTATGGGGTGAAGCAGAGCGCTCAGCTGAAGTTGCTCTGTATCTTCGTGAAAATGGAATCCAAATCGACACCATAGATTTAGATTTCAATAGTGATCCCAAGCATAAATCTCATAAACTCGTTTCGGCTGCGACTGGTTATATTGAATCATTAAACTTTAAAGCCAGAATTAAGCCAGAGCTTCTACCCGCTGCCTATGCTGCTGATAATATTGTAAGTTAAATTTTTAAAAGTCGAAAGTTGACCTTTTAGATTTTTTCGCAATAAATCTCTCTAAGGGTCATAAACAGATAACTGCTCAAATCATTTCTTACATTAAAAATACACTATATTTCAAAACTAACTAAAACTTAAAAAAATTAGTTTTGGGTTAAATAAATTTATGGAAAAATAAAGTAAGGACATGTTTTGTTTTTATCTTTCACTTTATCAATTCAAAATTTGCAATCCAAAATCGTAAATCTGAAATCTCTACTTGTCTATGTAAATTGTAAGGTTAAGAACTACTGTTAGTAATTGACATAATCTACAATCTCTAAGCCATACCCAATCATACCAACACGCTTGGTTTGTTTGGTATTAGACATCAGTTTAATTTTATGAACGCCAATATCGTGTAAAATCTGAGCTCCAATACCAAAGTCTTTATTATCCATTTTTAAATATGGTGCTTTTACAATTTCACCATTTTGTTGTTCTTTGAGAATTTGAATTCTTTTAAGTAAATTTAAGCTCTCTACTTTTTGATTAATAAATACAATTGCACCTTTGCCTTCAGCATTAATTAATTTAAACATATCGTCCAGCTTTTTATCGGCATTATTGGTTAAAGTCCCTAAGATATCATTATTAACAAGTGTAGAATTAACACGAACTAGCACGGGTTCGTTTGTGTCCCAGCGTCCTTTGGTTAACGCCAAATGAATATGGTTATTTGTAGTTTGCAAATAGGCTCTTAGTCTAAACCTTCCAAATCTTGTGGTAATATCAAAATCCTCTTTTTTCTCGATTAGAGAGTCGTGTTCCATTCTATAAGCTACGAGGTCTTCAATCGATACTATCTTGAGGTCGTGAGTTTTTGCAACTTCTATGAGTTGTGGTAACCTGGCCATGCTTCCATCTTCATTCATTATTTCTACAATGACTCCAGCGGGTTTTAAGCCTGCTAATCTCGCAAAATCTATGGCTGCTTCAGTATGTCCTGTTCTTCGTAAAACCCCGCCCTCCTTCGCTTTTAGCGGAAAAATATGTCCGGGTCTATTAAGTTCGTGTGGTTTGGTATCATCGTCACAAAGAGCTCGTATAGTTTTTGCGCGATCTGCTGCTGATATTCCGGTAGTCACCCCTTTACCGTTAAGATCTACAGAAATTGTGAATGCGGTTTCCATAGGGTCGGTATTATTTCCTACCATCATATCCAGCTTTAGATTTTTACAGCGTTTTTCAGTAAGTGGGCAACAAATAAGACCACGTCCATATTTTGCCATAAAGTTTATCATCTCTGGCGTAACTTTATCTGCAGCAGCTAGAAAATCTCCTTCGTTTTCACGATTCTCGTCATCAACAACAATAATGACTTTTCCTTCTCTTATATCTTGAATGGCGTCAGCTATTTTATTCAGCTTAATATCTTTCTCGCTAATCATCATGATCTTTTGTTTTAATCAGTTTAACTTTTTTAAGTAATTTCTTGATTGGATCGGTAATAGCATCAGTATTTATAAACCCTTGATCGGTTGTAGCTCTATAGGTTAAATAAACACCAAGAGGCAACATGACAAGTGTAGCGATCCAGGCTCCTAAAAAAGGACTTAAGCCACCACTCTCTGCACTATTTCCTGCAAAAATACCAAAAAAGTGGTAGGCTAAAAATAATAAAATAGAAACCACAAGAGGTAGACCTAACCCACCTTTTCTAATAATGGCTCCTAGTGGGGCACCAACAAAAAATAATACAATACAACTAATGCCTATGGCATATTTTTCATGGAGTTCTAATTCTACTCTATTGAGAATTCTGGTTTTATTAGCAAACACTTTCTCCTTAGATTTTATTCTTAAACTAATTGTATTGATATTGCTTTTTGCTGAACTTGAAATTTGTTTCTGTATATGTAATCTCTGATCTAGTATTAAGCTGTCTAATATGAAGTACCCATCAGGATGAATAACTTTATTCTTAATACTATCTGACGCAGGCGTATAGGATTGAGATGATGTTGATTGTATTTTCCTTTTGCTTATGTTGTTATTTTTATAGTTATCCGGAGTTTTATCTAGATCACCATTAAATATATTAGTAAAGCCATTCCTTTGATTCATATACCGATTGTGTAGCTTGACATTTTTGGTATAGTCTTTTGAAACAGAATCAAGACTAAATCTTAAACCATCTGTATTTAAACCTTTGTAAGGGTGTTCTACAGAATCTGTTGTAAATACATTCTTATTGAGTTCTGAAATATCAATGTTTAGTGTATATTGTTCAAATGATGTTTTGACAAATGGTTCTCTCTGGCGCTCTTTATAACTATTTGCTGCAATTTCATTATAATAATACCCATCGTTAAGAACAAGTGAGATTAAATTGGGGTTTGAAGTCGCTATAAATTCTCCTGTTTTAGACTTTATTGTTTCATTGGCTTCCCGACTTGTTTTCCCTTTTTTACGAATATAAACATCGTTTAAAAACTCTCCGTCTTTTCCTGTCTTTTCTTCAACTCTAATAACATAAGCACCAATTTCACTAAACATATTCTCGCTAATAGCCATTGCGGGCTTTTTTTTGGTTAAGTCGCTTCTCAAAGACAAGGATCTGTTTTCTGACCAGGGAATAACGGTATTAGAAAATTGATAGGTAATATAAGCTAAAATGACAATAAAGATAATTAAGCTACCCATAGCCCTTTGCAAGGATATACCAGCAGATTTCATAGCAGCAAACTCATTGTTTTCAGAAAAATTACCAAAAGTCATAATAGAAGTAACCAGAATAGTAAGCGGTAAAATTAAAGGGACTAGACTTGGTATGATATAAAATATAAATTTGGCTATAATGATGATTTCTAAATCCTTACCGGCAAGATCTTTTATAAACTGCCAAACAATATAAAGTGTAAATATGAGTATAAGAATCAGAAATACAAAAAAGAATGTCTTAAGAAATGACTTAAGGATATATTTATCAAGTGTTTTCAAGATATTATCAATCTAATTCGTTGATGTAATAGTCAGGGTATTTACTTTTATCAAATTTAAATATATTCTCAGAAAGCGGCTGATTGGGTTTAAAATTTGAAATTTTAATTTCAGTTCTCGTTCCATTTTTCATGGTATAGATCAATTTGTTGATATTTTTGGTATGCTTATCTATACCCAATAAGATATTTTCATATTCAGCATCAGAATCAATTGGGATTAGCTTAATGTACTGAATGATTCTTCCTTTCAGGTTTTGTTCAATATCCCATTTATAAATATAACCATCTTCAAAAAAAGTCAGCATTTTAGAAGGTGTTATGACACTTTCTTCGTCTTCGTTTATACTGGAGATATTAATTTCTTCATCTGCTGGTATAATAGTATATTGCTTATCACCATCATAGATTTGTATATTACCCATCAGGTTAAGTCTGTATTTATCGCCCATAACAAAAACCTCGCCTCGAGTTTCTTCTTTAATTCCTTCAGCAATGTTTTCTAAGGCATAAGTAAAGTCTATGCTAATGTTATCGTAGCCTTTTACATTTTCCAAAACTTCGCTGGCAAGCTTTTCTGCTTTGGCATCATTTTGAGCTACAGATAGCATGCTCATCAAACAAATTGTAATTATCAAATACTTTTTCATGGTCTTAAATTCATTTATGCAATAATATGATTATCAAATTTGATACCATTTCTTTTATTCATTTTTTAATAATTCTTCCAAGGCATTTAAATCTTGGACTAATACCTGACGAGCTTTACTCCCTTCAAACTGACCAACAATACCAGCAGCTTCTAGCTGATCTATGATTCTGCCTGCACGATTATAGCCCAATTTAAGTTTTCTTTGAAGTAAAGACGCGGAGCCCTGCTGTGCAGACACAATAACTTCTGCAGCATCTTTAAAAAGTTTGTCTCTGTCTTCTATACTGTCTTCCAAAGGAGATTTTGCATCTTCTCCGACATATTCCGGTAGATTGTATGCCTCCGGATATGCTTTTTGAGATCCAATATAATCTGTAATCTTATCAATCTCTGGTGTATCTACAAACGCACACTGTAAGCGAATAATATTGTTGCCTTGTGTAAACAACATATCTCCACGACCAATGAGTTGATTGGCTCCTCCCGCATCAAGAATAGTTCGTGAATCGATTTTAGATGTTACTCTAAAGGCAATTCTAGCTGGGAAATTGGCTTTTATCATACCGGTTATAACGTTTACAGAAGGCCTCTGTGTAGCTATTACAAGGTGTATTCCGATTGCTCGTGCCAGCTGAGCCAGTCGTGCTATGGGTGTTTCTACTTCTTTTCCGGCGGTCATGATTAAATCTGCAAATTCGTCTACAACTAGCACAATGTAGGGTAAGAAACGATGACCATTTTCAGGGTTTAATTTCCTTGATTTAAATTTTACATTGTATTCTGCTATATTTCTTACCATTGCTTTTTTGAGAAGTTCATAGCGATCGTCCATTTCTATGCACAATGAGTTAAGTGTATTAATAACTTTGGTGTTGTCTGTGATGATGGCTTCATCGGTGTCCGGAAGTTTAGCTAAATAGTGTCTTTCTATTTTGTTAAAAAGTGTTAATTCAACTTTTTTAGGGTCAACTAAAATGAACTTTACTTCAGCAGGATGTTTTTGGTAGAGCAGCGAGGTGAGAATGACATTTAATCCGACAGATTTACCCTGACCGGTTGCTCCAGCCATTAGTAGATGTGGCATTCTGGCCAAGTCTACCACGTAGGTTTCATTAGAAATAGTTTTACCTAGAGCGATAGGCAATTCCATCTCCGCTTGTTGAAACTTTTTAGAAGCCACTACAGACTTCATGGATACTATCGATGGTTTTTGGTTTGGGACTTCTATACCAATTGTGCCTTTGCCTGGTATAGGTGCAATGATTCTAATTCCCAAAGCAGAAAGAGATAAAGCTATATCATCTTCTAAATTTCTAATTTTTGAGATACGTATTCCGGCATCGGGTATTATCTCGTATAGCGTAACCGTTGGGCCTACTGTTGCCTTAATTTGTGCAATACCTATCTTATAATTATTGAGTGTTTCTACAATCTTGTTTTTATTTTGCTCTAATTCTTTTTCATCAATAGTTATCCCTGAGCCTTGGGTATAACTTTTTAATAAATCTATCGTAGGAAACTTGAAATTTTTGAGTTCTAAGGTAGGATCAAACTCCCCAAAATCTTCCACAATTTTTGCTGACTTTTCATCGATTTCGTCTTCTTCTTCTGCAGTTTCTACTTCAATTTGTACATCATTGTTACTTTTGTTTTGTTCGGTTTCGCTTTGGTTTTCATTATCATTTTTATTTTCTATAAAAGAGTTTTCAATATCTGCATCATTGGCATCATTTTCAATGGGCTTGTCTTTCTCTACAAACTCCTTTTCAACAATAGTTTCTTCTAAAGGTTTTTGCTTTGGAGTTGTTTTAAGATCTTTTAAATCTTCCTTAACACTTTTAGTTTTGAATAGATTTAAAATATGATGAGGTGTAACTTTTAACCTAACAACTAAGTATAAAAATGTAAAAAATAATAAAACTAGTAATGTACCGGTGTTACCGATATAATCTGTAGCCAGGTCATTAATTTCGTAACCTATTAGCCCACCGAGCAAAGGATGTGAGTTTGCAAAAAATCCCAAACCCAAACTTATGAGTAACATAAGGTAAAGCCCCCAAAACCACTTTTGCAAAAGTTTTGAGTTTTTAAGGTTTAAAAACCAATCTATACCACTTAGCATAATAAGAATAGACAGGTTAAAGGCTGCAACTCCTATACCTTTATAAATAAAAACATGACCAAGAAAAGCTCCAACTTTACTCAATAAATTCTCCGCAGGTATTTCACGATTATAAAGTTGCTTGATGCTGCTTTGGTCTGCTTTCCAGGTATATACATATGAGACAAAAGAGATGAATAGGGCTAAACCCAAAAAAAAGAAAAAACTGCCTAAAACAATCTTTTGTCTTTGATTTAATGAAAAACGTGAAGATTTAGAATTACTGCTCTTCTTTGGTTTTCTAGTTTTGGCCATAGATTTTCTTAATAACCGGCAAAGTTACAAAACAATGTTATTTAACAAGAAAAAATCTCAACGGGTATAACATTAGGTTTTTATTTCCTTTTTAAAATATTCTTTTCTTAAAGAATATTGAAATACTCATTTAGATTGAAGAAAATTAGATAAAAAATTAATATTTTTGATACAAAACCAATAACATGAAAAAACATTATATTTTGATTTGTTTATTTTCTATAAACTTTTCTTTTGCTCAAAGTGTTACCAGCAATACCTCTTTAAGTCTTGATGAAATGCTGGAATCTATTACTACCAATTTAGACTGCACCAGCATTTCAAATATAAGCTCACCTAATAACGCTCAGCTTAATGCTCAAGGATTTAGTTCTTATGCCAGTTTTGATATACAAAATGAACCAAATTTCCCTTTTGAAAATGGTATTGTATTATCAACAGCAGATGCCACTGATTTACAAAATATTATATCATCAGGGGACGGTCAATGGTCTGGCGATGCTGATTTAGAAGCTTTGATACAAGAGCCAGGTAATACCTATAATGCTACCGTGGTAGAATTTGATTTTGTGCCTTTTAGAAATCAACTCAGTGTTGATTATGTTTTGGTGTCTCAAGAATACCCTGCTTTTGTTTGTAATTATGCAGACACATTTGCTTTTATTGTTTCTGGACCAGGTATTTCAAACACCAATCTTTATGATCACGACGCCAACCCCAATACGCCAGAAGTCAGTTTAGATTTAGGTGGTTTGAATATTGCAACTTTACCAGGGACTACTATCCCAGTAAATCCAACTAATGTTCATGACCTCAGTGCAAATTGTGGGTCAGGTTCTTTAGGAGAAATTGCATTACCTCAGTTTTATGACGCTCAATTTAGTGGAAATAATATTTTAGATTTTGATGGACAAACCATCCCTTTAACTGCTGAAGTAGATTTAGTACCAGGACAAACTTATCACATCAAATTGGTAATTGCAGATCGAGGAGATACAATTTTAAACTCAGCTGTTTTTATAGACGCCGACAGTTTTGTGATTGGGACTATTCCAGAAGAGTTGCCTTATGAACCGGGTTTACCAGTTAGTCTTCCAGAATGCTGGAATACTAGCGATTCTGCTAATTTTGAAGTTTCTAACGATTGCTCTCCGGGAGCTCAAAACCACTTAAAACTCTATGGAGGGACTTACAGTATAACAACAGCTGCAGTAGATGCTGAAGGTCTTAATGGCATAGACATATCTTTCGATTTACTTAATGGATGTGATGATGCAGCTGAGGCAGGCGAAAATTTAATTGTAGAGTATTTTGATGGCAGCAACTGGCAACTTCTCGATGAAATAAACCCCGTAAACTTACCTTCTTCATTTAGCGGACAAACCAATAATTGGCAAACTTTTAGTTATACCATCACAAATGGCTTGAGTAAAAACCTGATGCTAAAATTTATCAGATTTAACGGTGATAATCAGCAGGATGATATTAACTTGGCTAACCTTAGCTTTGAAAACTCTACACTTTCAGTAAATGAGTTTAACTTTGATAATATTGTGATTTACCCAAATCCGGCGAAGGACATTATTCATTTTAAAGGAATTAATAATGCCAATAGTATAGAACTTTTTGATCTTAGGGGAAAAATGATCAAAAAAATTGACTTGTATGATAATGACGAAATAAGCATAGATATCAATAACTTAGGCGCCGGTATTTATTTAGCAAAAGTTTTCAATAATCAGTCTTCGGTTGTTAGAAAAATCATAAAAGACTGAAATTTGTCCATTTTTAACAAACTTTGAAAGGCGTTTAGGTCAATTTTTTGCTTAAATATTAAGCTATTGAGTATCTTTGCACTTCAATTTTTTTTGAAGATGTCGAAAACCAAAAATAAACCTTTTTCTCTTAGACTTGTCGAACAAATAAAAGCCGTCTTGTTTTCTACAAAACTCATGGCTGTATTATTTATAGTTTATGCACTTGCCATGGCCATTGGAACTTTTGTTGAAAATTCATTCACCACCTTAACAGCAAGAGAATGGATATACGACGCATGGTGGTTTGAAGTGATTATGATATTTTTTGTCATCAATTTCTTAGGAAACATATATCGATTTAAATTGTTGCGAAAAGAAAAACTCACCACTCTTGTTTTTCATTTATCCTTTATTTTAATCTTAGTTGGCGCAGGAATAACGAGGTATTTAGGCTTTGAAGGAATTATGCCCATACGAGAAGGTGAAGTTGAAAACACCATGTTGTCTAGAGAAGTCTATCTTACCACATATATAGATGGCGATATTAATGGCCAGGCACGCCGAAGAAACCAAAGTTTCCCACTGGTGCTTTCTGATGGATTAGATAATAATAAAGTCATTGAAACCGACTTTAATAATACTCCTGTTAAATTTGAAATTTTAGAATTTATTCCGGATGCTAAAAAAGGTATTATTGAAAATCCGGATGGTATAAAACACCTCAAAATTGTAGAATCAGGCGATGGTCAGCGTCATGAGCATTATTTAAAAAAAGGTGAAGTAGCCAACATTCATAATACTTTATTTGCCTATAACAAAGATACAGACGGTGCTGTAAATATAAACGAAAGTGCCTCCGGTGAATTTACCATCGAAAGCCCATTTGAAGCTCAGGTCATGCGTATGGCAGATCAACAGCAATTTCAATTGGTCAAAGATTCAGTTCAGGATTTAAAATTCAGATCATTATACAACATGGGGCAAATGCAGTTTGTGATACCAGAAATGCCTATAAAAGGTGTGGAAGGCGTTGT
Organism: uncultured Mesohalobacter sp.; assembly: GCA_964394095.1. Taxonomy (GTDB): domain Bacteria; phylum Bacteroidota; class Bacteroidia; order Flavobacteriales; family Flavobacteriaceae; genus Psychroflexus. Next base: position 9,482 of record CAYMXD010000024.1, read on the forward strand.
GAAATCTGATATGCAGTCTAAAGACTTGCCCGACGGCATTGTACTTAAAGCCTCAACCCCAAATCAATCAGATACCATTAGCTTAATCGGAGGTCAAGGCATGCTAGAACCTATGGAGCAGCTTAAATTGGGCGATTTTGACATCAGTTTAAGGTATGGCAGTAAGATTTTGGATTTACCTTTTGCCATAAAGCTCAATGATTTTATCGCTGAAAAACATCCTGGAACAGAAGACAGACCAACACCAAGCTACAAATCGTTTAAAAGTAAAGTTGAAGTTGTAGATGGTAGTCAGTCTTTCGATTATGATATTTATATGAATCACGTTTTAGACCATAAGGGTTATCGCTTTTTTCAGTCCTCGTTCGATCCGGATGAGTTAGGCACTGTACTTTCTGTTAATCATGATTTCTGGGGAACATGGGTCACCTATATAGGTTATTTCCTGTTGTATTTAGGTATGATGCTAATTTTGATAGACAGAGGGTCCAGATTTGGTGATCTGAGAAAAAAACTCGAAAACATTAAAGCTAAAAAAACCAAATATCTAGGACTACTGTTAATGATGATTAGCTTTTCAGGCTTTGCCCAAGACAATGTAAAAACGAGTGAACAGCCCCATAAACCCCCTCAAACACAACAAGCCGCTCCTATGGGTTTTGATGTCAAGAAATTTGACTCTATTATTCTTGCTAATGCAGTAGATAAGGAACATGCCAAAAAATTTGGCAAGCTAGTTGTTCAAGATGAAGGTGGACGAATGAAACCCATCAATACCTTTTCATCTGAACTGTTGCGTAAATTAAGTCATGAGGATTCTTACAACAGTCTTAATTCAGACCAGGTTTTACTTTCAATGGTAGAAAATCCTGTAGTTTGGTACACTACACCATTGATATACTTAGAAAAAGGTAACGACAGTCTTCACAATATTCTTGGCATAAATAAAGGTAAAAAATATGCAACGCTTACGGACTTTTTTAATCCGGATGGGAGTTACAAGTTAAGCCCATATCTTGGTGATGCTTATCGTGCTAAGGTTAGAAATCAATTTCAAAAGGATTTTATATCAGCCGATCAAAGGGTGAATTTGTTTTATGATGCGCTGCAAGGTAAACTGATGAAAATATTCCCTATTCCGGATCATCCTAACAATAAGTGGGTGTCGAGAAAACAGGCCATAGAAGAAAATCATTTTAAAGGAATGGATTCGGTCTACACACTTCAGATTCTTCCCAGTAATGTCCAGCGTCTGCAACTGGCTAAAGAATCCGGCGATTATTCTAAAGCTGAAGAAATACTCGAGGGAATGAAAAATTTTCAAAAGAAATACGGTTCGGAAGTTTTACTATCAGATCGAAAAATCGATGTAGAACTTATGTATAATGAGGTTGATATTTTTAACCGTTTATACAAATACTATTTGCTGGCCGGTGTTTTAATGATAGTTGTGGTCTTATATAGAATATTTAAGCAAAACAAACTAAACCTTACAGTTTTAAATGGCTTTAAGATTATACTACTTTTATTGTGGGTAAGTCATACCTTAGGCTTAATTGCTCGCTGGTATATTTCGGGGCACGCGCCTTGGAGTAATGCGTATGAAAGTATGATATATGTGGCTTGGGCAACCATGTTTTTTGGATTGGCTTTTGGACGTAAAAGCGACCTGACCATGGCATCAACGGCCTTTGTCACCTCAATGATTCTCTGGGTAGCGCACCTCAATTGGGTTGACCCGTCTATAGCGAATCTACAGCCTGTTTTGGATTCCTATTGGCTTATGATTCATGTTGCAGTGATTGTTGCCAGCTATGGGCCATTTACATTAAGTATGATTATTGGATTAGTGGCCTTAGTCCTTATCCTTATCACCACCAAAAAGAACAAAAAGAAGTTAGACTTAAATATTAAAGAACTAACGATAATCAACGAAATATCTTTGACTGTTGGTCTTGTGATGCTGACTATAGGTAACTTCCTGGGTGGGCAATGGGCCAATGAAAGTTGGGGCCGCTATTGGGGCTGGGACCCTAAAGAAACCTGGGCTTTGATTAGTATTATCATTTATGCCTTTGTCATTCACATGAGACTGGTGCCGGGCTTAAGAGGTCGATTTGCTTTTAATTGGGCGTCAGTTTTAGCCTTTGGCTCAATTTTGATGACTTATTTTGGAGTAAATTTTTATCTCACAGGATTACATTCTTACGCCAGTGGCGACCAAATTATCAGTTATAAGTTTATCATCATCACTCTCGTGAGTTTACTTATTTTAGGCTATTTTGCACGTAAACAATATATTAAACATTATCAAAAACCAAAAGCATGAAATCCTTAATCACTAAAAGTTTATTTTTATTATCTATCACATTATTTATTTCCTGTGGCAAAACTACAGATGTAGTCGAGTCTGGAACTTACACCGGAACCCTTATTGAAGTAGAAGCCGATAAGTCTGAAATCTACGTCAAAACCGAAGATGGT
>CAYMXD010000025.1:0-7387 GCA_964394095.1 uncultured Mesohalobacter sp.
AATGGAAAGCATGAGTCAGATTCCGCATTACTTACATTTAAGAAAAGGCCAAAAATTTGGACCATCTACAATGGTAGATGGCATGCAGAAAGATGGACTTGTTGATGCTTACAATAAAGAAGCTATGGGAACCTGTGCAGACCTTTGTGGCACTAAACATAATATCTCAAGAGAAGAGCAGGATAAATACGCTATACAATCTTATAAGCGCTCTGCAGAAGCCTGGGCTAAGGGTAAATTTGATGAGGAAGTCGTTCCGGTTGAAGTGCCTCAACGCCGTGGTGAACCCATTATTTTTAAAGAAGATGAAGAATTCAAAAATATTAAATTTGAAAAAGTTGAAGGCTTAAGACCTGCTTTTTCTAAAGACGCAACTGCTACTGCGGCAATTTCTTATACTATAAACGACGGTGCCGGTGCTGTAGTTTTAATGAGTAAAACTAAAGCAGAAGAACTCAAATTAACGCCTCTAGCCACGATAAGAAGCTATGCCGATGCGGCTCAGAAACCGGAAGATTTTACAACTTCACCAGCCAAAGCACTGCCTTTAGCCTTAAAAAAAGGCAAACTAGATATAAAAGATATAGATTACTTTGAATTTAATGAAGCTTTTTCTGTAGTAGGTCTGGCCAATATGAAAATACTGGGTCTTTCAGACGAAAATGTAAACGTCAATGGCGGTGCAGTTTCATTAGGTCATCCTTTGGGTTGCTCAGGCGTAAGAATTATCATAACTTTACTGCATATTTTGAAACAAAATAATGCTAAGCTGGGTGCGGCAGCGATCTGTAATGGTGGTGGTGGCGCTTCAGCAATGGTATTTGAACGCTAAATACATTAATTCATGATCCACGGCTGCTGTCACCTTAGTCTTGTACCGGTAAGAGAAAGTGCAAGCGACCAATCTGAAATGGTGACACAACTTCTTTTTGGGGATGTTTTTGAAATTCTCGAAAAAACACCTAAATGGATAAAAATTAAAAATGCTTTTGATGATTACGAAGGTTGGATTGATCACAAACAGTATTTAAGCATATCTGCTGAGCATTTTCAAAAACAAAAAGAACAACTCCTACAATGTTCTACTGATTTGGTAGAATACGTTCAGGATAAGAATAATCACCTAATGCCCATTGTAATAGGTTCTTCTGTATATGGTATGAATGATCTGGGTTTTGAATTTGACATCAATCAAAATGATGTAAAAGTAAATAAACAGAACATTGTCTCTACTGCCCTGCTCTATCTCAATTCACCTTATTTATGGGGCGGCATGAGTCCGTTTGGTATTGACTGTAGCGGTTTTACACAGATGGTTTACAAAATTTGCGGCATCAAGCTTTATAGAGATTCCTCTCAACAGGCACTTCAAGGTAGCAGTTTAAGTTTTATTGAAGAAGCGAAACCTGGTGATCTGGCATTTTTTGATAATGAAGAGGGTCGAATTATACATGTGGGGATTATGATGAAAAACAATTACATTATCCATGCCCACGGTAAAGTCAGAATAGACCGCATAGACCATACAGGAATCTTTAATAACGATATCCAAAATTACTCCCATAAACTCAGGGTGATTAAGCAGATTTAATATAAGCACACAAATCCTATGGCTGAAAAATAGCTTTTATAAAAGTTTTTTTGAAGTTATGGGATTATGGGGTTGTGAGTTTATGGGGTTATGAGTTTAGGAGTTTAGGAGTTTAGGAATTTTTAGGTTTATAAGTAAATTTTCAAATTTTCAAATTTTCAAATTGTCAAATCTTCAAATTAACCCATTGTTATATTGCTAAATTGATTAATTATTACATTAATAATTGGTGAATTAAAAAGAAAACGTCTTTCCAGTTTGTGCCAAAGACACATGATTGAAGACGGTTTCTGCTTCTGTTTTAAAGTCGTTTAAGTTTTTATATCGACCCGAATAATGACCTAATATCAGATGACCTACTTTGGCTTTTGAAGCAATAATAGCGGCCTGTCGGGCGGTGGAGTGTTTTGTTTTGGCACATAAATCTTCGTGAATTTCCAAAAATGTAGATTCGTGGTACAATACAGTAGCACCCTGAATAATCTTAACGATATCAGGTTTAAAAGCTGTGTCGCTGCAATAAGCATAAGATTTGACAGGGTCTGGCGGGGAGGTCAATTTTTCATTTGGTATAGTTTCACCGCTTTCTAAAATAATGTCTTTGCCTTTTACGATTTTCCTGTAGTATACTTTGTCGATAGGATATTGCTCAACAGCTTCAATATTGAGTTTTCGGTCGGTTTCTTTTTCAGTAATCAGAAATCCGTTTGTGTAAACCCTGTGGTCAAGTGGAATGGTTCTCACCGAAAACTTATCGTGGTCTATAATCTGAACAGATTCATGGCTTGAAAGTTCTATAATTTCCAAGGGGTAACTCAAATAGGATTTGGAATATTTTAATTGAATATCCAAAATTTCTTTTGCTCCTTTTGGAGCAAAAACTTTTAAAGGATTTTGTCTGTTTAGTAAACTTAATGTTGATAAAAATCCAATCAATCCGTAGAAATGATCACCGTGGAGATGTGAAATTAAGATGTGTTTGATTTGATTGAATTTGATGTTATTCTGTCGAAGTCTAATTTGAGTTCCTTCACCACAATCTACCAAAATAAGCTGCCCCCTTACCTCTACCACCTGTGATGTGGGAAACGCATTAGACTTTGGTGTTGCCGAATGGCATCCTAAAATAGTGATTTTTAATGGAGAACTCATTTAAATGCAGATTTAAAACCCTAAAATAGGATTTATATTCCAAAGAAATCATGGTTTAATGCATTTTATATGTTGTGTATAGGTATTATTCGCTTAATGGGTTATTGAAGATTTAGGTTATGGGGTTATGAAATTATGAGGCATTACCTTGAGCATTCTAAGGGTTATGAGGTTATAAGTAAATTATCCATTGTCAAATCAGCACCCTAACAAATATTCCCAAAGTCGTGTTACAAGGTCAGGCATTTTCAAATCTTCAAATTTTCAAATTAATCGTCCCATTGTTACATTAGCTCATTGGTACATTTCGGCTCCGCTCAATGTAAGACATTTTCAAATTTTCAAATTAATTGTCCCATTGTTACATTAGCTCATCACCACATCTTGATACAATCCTGACGAAATTGTCAGAATCACTACTAATGACGTTTTATTGTAAATATTTGATAACGTGTTTTTTAAGTTTTCCCTGTGAGGGAAATGCCGATAGGCACTTGTGCTGAGCATGTCGAAGTAAAGGGTGTTTATTGCTATTTAAAAACACCCTTCTCCCGTCCCAGCCTGACCGGACTGGCAGGTTCCCTCCAAGGGAAGAAGCACGTTATCGTATTTAAAAACGTCACTTTGTATTAAATAAAATTTCTAAATTTCCAAAGGCTCGAAGTGACGAGCGAAGTTCTTTTCAATTCATTGTCAAATTAAATTTCCCATTGCAACATTAACACATTGTCAAATTAGCTCATTGTTACATTTGTACATTGGTACATTTACAAATCTTCTCATCACCTTATCACCTCATAAACTCATCACCTCATAACCTCATAAACTCAACACCGCATTTCGACTCCGCTCAATGCAAGATATTTTCAAGTTTTCAAATTAATCGTCCCATTGCTGCATTACCACATTGTTACATTGCTACATTGTTACATTGGTACATTAGCTCATTGGTACATTAGTACATTAGCTCATTGGTACATTGGTAAATTGGTACATTGTTACACTGATTCACTTGTAAATTTATAATCAAAACCCCAAATCCCGTTCAATCTCTTCCATTTGAATCATGTCTTCCGCTTCTTGTAAGGTGGGGACGACACGAATTTCTTCAGGGACATCGTCTATAGCGATGGTATCGTTGATGATGATAAAGGATTTACCGTTTTTGTAATGTTTTGTTGAAGGCTCTAAAAAGCTCAACAATTCTTCTAAAGTGAGTTTACCGTGTTTTTGTATATCAATAATCAGGTTTTGATCCTGAAACTTTTTTAAAAGACTGTCGATAAAAGCTGCAAAATCTTTAGGATCATCTCTTTCATCTTTCAGTATCAAACAATTTTGCTTTTGAATGCTTTCCATAACTATAGGCTTTTATTTTTATAATGTTTTAGTTTTGAAGCCAGCAGATAGAGTACAGCCATTCTAATGGCTACCCCATTTTCTACCTGATGTAAAATAATAGAGTGTTCAGAATCTGCGATATCGCTTGAAATTTCTACTCCTCGATTTATAGGGCCCGGATGCATCACTACAATTTGTTTGTCTAACTGGTCGAGACGTTCTTTATTCAGGCTATATTGTACCACATACTCTCGGGTAGAGGGGAAATAGGTTGTGGACATTCTTTCGTTTTGAACTCTGAGCATATTAGCCACATCACACCATTTCAAGGCTTTATCGAGATTGAGTTCCACCTCTACCCCTAGAGTCCTGATGTGTTTGGGCATAAGTGTATTGGGGCCACAAACTTTTACTTCTGCTCCTAACTTTTGAAGACAAAAAATATTACTCAGGGCTACTCTGGAATGCAGGATATCACCTACTATAAGAATTTTCTTTCCTTGTACATCACCGAGTTTTTCTCTAATAGAATAGCTGTCTAGCAAAGCTTGAGTTGGATGCTCATGAGCCCCATCGCCAGCATTGATAATAGAAGCATTCACATGTTTAGATAAAAATACACTAGCACCGGGATTAGGGTGTCTCATCACCACCATATCTACCTTCATCGCAAGGATGTTATTGACCGTATCGATAAGGGTTTCCCCTTTTTTTACCGATGAGGAAGCTGCAGAAAAATTTACAACATCTGCGCTGAGTCGTTTTTCTGCCAATTCAAAAGACAATCGTGTTCGGGTACTGTTTTCAAAGAAAAGGTTGGCGATGGTGACATCTCGTAAAGAGGGAACTTTTTTTATGGGTCGGTTAATGACTTCCTTAAAATGATCTGCAGTTTCAAAAATAAGCTGGATATCGGTTGTACTGATGTTTTTTATACCTAGTAAATGCTTTACACTTAGTTCACTCATCATTGTTCTTGTATTAAATAAACTGCATCTTCACCGTCCTTTTCTTTCCAGCAAACGATCACGCGTTCCTGATTAATAGCATCGACCTGCCTGCCTTTGTAATCCGGCTGAATTGGTAAATGCCGACTAAAACGTCGGTCTATTAATGTAAGGAGCTCTATAGACTGTGGCCTGCCGAATGATTGTAATGCCGTAAGACCGGAGCGGATACTGCGGCCCGTATAGAGCACATCATCAACAAATACCACTTTTTTGTCTTCAACAATAAAGTTGATATCGGTTTTATTGGCGACCAAGACTTTATCTCCGCGCATAAAGTCGTCTCGATAAAATGTGATATCGAGTTTACCGAATTTAATATCACTTAAACCATAGCTCTCACTAAGTAAACGCTGTAATCTTTCAGACAGATACACACCACGAGGCTGTAAGCCAATGAGGACGGTGTTTTGGAAACTGTCATGATTTTCAATGAGTTGACAGGCCAATCTGTTTAAGATGATATTGATTTCCTCAGCGTTGAGAAGTATCTTTTTACCCATTGAGTCTAAAATATTTTAGGATTTACAAAAATAAATAAATTGTTGATAAAAGGATGATGGAAAGCTTAAAGTTTCACATGACCGATTTATTAAGACAACTATTGAAATTTTCTCTCAACAAATTCACAGAAAAATTCAAAAAAACTGCTGGCTCATAATTGTCCGATAATAATTAAAGATGAATAATAACCAAAACGGTCAACGCTATTTAGGGAAGGTCAAAGGTCAAAGGTCAAACTTCTAACTTCTAACTTCTAATATCTAATATCTAACTTCTTAGATCGTAAATCTACCTCAGTCCTTTTACAGTTTCTATTTACAAAAACTAAACTCTATCAATTACACTATAGGCCGTTAATTCAGGTTTCTAATTCCAAATTATTTCGTGAATTCAAAATTTACAATTCAAAATACTTTGTTTTTTTGTGTATTCTTAGCTTTATATGCTGAGTCTGATTTTTTCTTCTTGCATTTAACTCATATCCTAGATCCTATGAGGAAGGATTCGTGAAACTTATAAACCCCTAAACTCATAAACTCATAAACTTATAAACTCATAAACTCATAAACTTATAAACTCATAAACTTATAACACTTCGTTTACGCTCAGTGCAACGTCTCATAAACTCACTTAGCCTTTGGACTCACAATTTCAACATCCTGAAAAGCAATAGCGCCTTTTACCACGCCATTGATGGTATCGTATAAAGCTTTAATAATTTGAAATTTTAATTAACTTTTGTGGTATATTAAACTAATTTCTCTTGCAGGTTTAGGATTTGAAAAGTTTTTTAAGTTTTCTTGTTGTTTATCAGAAAGTTCTAAGGTATTGAGATAGGGTAAAAGCGTCATTCCTAAGCCTTCGTGAGATAATCTTATCATGGTTTCGAAGCTTCCGCTTTCAATCTGATATGGAGTTTCAAAACTAGAATTTCTATTCTTGCATATATTAAGGATATTATCTTTAAAACAATGGCCATCTTCCAGAAGTAATATATCTTCTATGTCGAGATCATCGGTCTCTAGTGTGGTTTTTTCATGAAGTTTATGTTCTTTAGGAATATAGCCTACAAAAGGTTCATAATACAATGGTCTTTCTACAATATCATCCTGCTCAAGTGGTGTGGCTGCTATTGCTGCATCAACTTGTCCGGATTTAAGTTTATTTAATGAATCTTCTGTATTAAGTTCGTAAATCTTTAAATTTACCTTAGTATACTTGTTGATGAAATTTTTAAGAAACATAGGCAGTAACGTAGGCATGACTGTTGGTATAATGGCCAATTTAAATTCGCCCCCAACAAACCCCTTCTGTTGTTCTACAATATCTTGAATTCGGTAACTTTCATTGACGATATTTTTCGCCTGTTCCACTATCTTTTGTCCAACTTGAGTTAATGCAATTGGTTTCTTATTTCTATTAAATATTTCAACGCCTAGCTCTTCTTCCAATTTGTGGATTTGCATGCTCAAAGTTGGCTGGGTTACAAAAGCATGCTGAGCAGCTTTTGTAAAATTTTTATGTTCGGCAACTGCTAATACATATCTAAGTTGTGTAATTGTCATTATAGTTATTTATTATGCAAATATATGAAAACTATCATTATAATCTATTGTTTTAAAACTTCTTATTAAAAGATTATATTTGAAAAAAAAATGACATGAATAGAAAGACTTTATTTTTAACACTGTTAGCAAGTTGTTTTATATGCATCTCTTGTTCTGACGATGATTCCGATATGCAAAACCCTCAAAATGACAAAAATTATTTCCCTCTTGTTGTCGAGAATAGC
>CAYMXD010000025.1:7397-11284 GCA_964394095.1 uncultured Mesohalobacter sp.
AATACGGTTTCAGCGCCTGATCAAAATGATTTTGAAAGTCAAGAAACACTTTCGGTCTCTAGCTCAAATCAAGTTGGCACAAATACTACTTTCGAATTTGAAACTACAAACCCGGTAAATTCAGCACCTACTACTTTAGCCCTTTCAAATGGTATACTTTACAAAGAAGGTAATTCTTTGATTTATACCGGTTCCTTTGGGCTAGGTCTTCCGGAATTCCCAGGCTTAACTTTTGATGTTCAGGATGGCGAGATATACAATAAAAGCGCAAATGAAGGCAGTGAATTGTTTACCTTCTCTGATAATGTAGAGGAGTCTATAAATGGATTCCCGATTAATATTGACTATACTGTTTCTTCAGTTATGGGAAATAGTTTTACGGATTTACAAGTCAACGGTCAAAATTATAATGATGTTATAAGTTCAAAATTAGTAATTAATATGAATATTTCATCTAATATTGGAATTGAAGTGGATGTTTTAGAAAGTCAAGATGTCGTAATTGTTACCAATTATTTTGCTAAAGACATAGGACTTGTAAAAAGTGAAACTGATACTAATTTTGATTTTATTTCATTTCCTTCTCTACCATTAGAAGATGTAACTTTTTTTACCCTTCAGGAACTCCAAAGCTATGATGTAAGTCTTGATTAAGACTTATTTTTTATAGGCTTCACTATGAACATTAGATACTGCTCTACCCGATGGGTCATTCATATTTTTAAATGATGCGTCCCATTCCAAAGCAATTTCTGAACTACAGGCTACCGATGGTACAGACGGCACTGTTTTAGCTGCGGCCTGACTCGGAAAATGCTTTGCAAAAATACTTCTATAGTAAAATTCTTCCTTACTTTTTGGTGGCTGGTATGGAAATTTAAAATGGGCATTTTTTAATTGGTCGTCGCTTACCTCCTGCTCTACTTTTTCTTTCAAAGTATCTATCCAGGAGTAGCCGACACCATCAGAAAATTGCTCTTTTTGTCTCCAGGCCACTTCTGCCGGAAGCATATCTTCAAAAGCTTTACGTAACACCCATTTTTCTATGCGACCGTCTTTTATCATCTTATCTTCCGGGTTTATGGACATGGCAACATCTATAAACGCTTTATCAAGAAAAGGCACACGTCCTTCAATTCCCCAAGCTGCCAGGGATTTGTTGGCTCTTAAACAGTCGTATAGATACAATTTATCTAATTTTCTGACCGTTTCGTCGTGAAAAGCTTTGGCATCCGGCGCCTTATGAAAATACAAGTATCCCCCAAATAACTCATCCGAACCTTCACCAGAAAGCACCATTTTTATGCCCATAGCTTTAATTGCTCTGGCCATTAAAAACATTGGCGTAGAAGCTCTTACGGTGGTGACATCGTATGTCTCCAAATGGTAAATCACATCTTTTATGGCATCTAGACCTTCCTGAATGGTAAAAATTATTTCATGATGAACCGTATCGAGATGTTCTGCAACATGTTTTGCTGCTTTCAGATCGGGAGAGCCTTCCAGTCCGGTCGCAAAGGAGTGAAGTTTTGGCCACCAAGCACCAGTTTTGTCCTGTTCTTCAATTCGTTTTTCAGCATATTTTTTAGCTAAAGCCGAAGTCACCGAAGAGTCTAAACCTCCTGAAAGCAAAACACCATAAGGCACATCACTCATCAATTGTCGGTGGACCGCTGCATCCAGCGCGTCTCTCAATTTTTCTATGGAAGTCTCATTATTTTTGACATCCTCATAATTTCTCCAGGTAGGTTTGTACCATTTTACGAAGCCATCGGTGTCATTGGTCATATAATGTCCAGGCGGAACAGGTTCAATGGTTTGACAAATTCCTTCCAAAGCTTTTAATTCTGAGGCTACAAATAATGTCCCATTTTCGTCTCTGCCAACGTATAGTGGGATAATCCCCATATGATCTCGGGCAATTAAAAAATTATCTGTTTTAGTATCATAAATGGCGAAACCAAAAATACCGTTGAGTTTATCAATAAAACTATGCCCGTATTTTTGATAAAGCGCTAGCATCACCTCACAGTCTGAATGCGTTGTAAACTCGTAGTTTTCAACCTCTTTATGCAAATCTAAATGGTTATATATTTCACCATTAGCCGCCAAAACCAAAGTTTGGTCTTTACTAAATATAGGTTGTTTACCCGAAGTTGGATCTACAATAGCTAAGCGCTCATGGGCCAGTATAGCCTTTTCATGAGCATAAATACCACTCCAGTCTGGGCCACGATGACGCAATGATTTTGACATTTCAAGAACCTGAGGTCTGAGAACATCTGAGGTAGTCTTTAAATTGAATGCACAAACTATTCCACACAAAATACTTTTCTTTTAAGGATTAAATAAGGGGCTAAATATCGATTAAATAATTATTTTTACAATTCTAATGAGCAAGAATTTAAATATCAATTTGATTTTTATTGACTTTTTAAAAATTATCTATTTTTTTAATTATTTGATATTAAAAAACTTATTTGATTCAAAATTTACGATTATATGAAAGACAAAACTTTAATATTAAGCGAAAAACAAATCCATCATAAAATAAGACGCATTGCCTTTCAAATTCTGGAATTTTATGATGGAGATAAAGAACTTATTATAGCCGGAATAGCAGATAATGGGTTTATTTTTGCCCAAAAACTAGTTGATGATATAAAAACCATAAGTGATATAAAACCAACACTTTGCGAGCTTAAAATAGACAAAAAACAGCCTTACAAAACACCGAAAATCAGTCTTAAAGAGCAGGAGTATAAAGGGCAGAGTTTAGTTTTAGCAGACGATGTTTTAAATACGGGGTCTACACTGATATATGCCGTAAAACATCTTTTAGAAACGGATTTAAAAGAGCTTAAAACAGCCGTACTGATTGACAGAAGTCACAAGAAATTTCCTATAAAAGCAGATTTTAAAGGTTTGTCACTCTCTACATCATTAAGTGAAACCGTAAACGTTTCTTTTGACGACTCTCCTAAAGCGGTTTTATTTTAGATAATTTAAAATATGGCTTGAAATTTCGTCAACAGATAGATTGGAAACATTTATAATGTGTTTGGCTTGCCTGTAGTAAAATTCCCGTTCAAACAGATGTTTACGGATAAAATCCTTTAATGCTGCTTTTGATTCAATAGCTTTAATTAAAGGCCTTTGATTTTTCTGTCTGAAAAGTCTTTCAGTTAGTGTTTCTAAGTCAACTTTAAGATAAAAACTATCAAGATTCTGTTTTTTTATCAGGTTAATATTACCGGCATAACAAGGTGTTCCACCACCTAAAGACAAAATATCGTATGTTTTTTCGCTTAAAATTTCTTTTAAGTACCGGTGTTCTATTGTTCTGAAGTAAATTTCTCCCCTAGTCTGAAATATTTCTGAAATAGACATGTCTTCTTTTTTCTGAATGTAATCATCTAAATCACAATAACTTGATTTATTATTTTGACATAGAAACTCTCCTACTGAAGATTTTCCGGAACCCATATAACCAAGTAGAATTATCATATTGTAATGTTTTATTTGACAAATTTAAAATTAGTTTAAAATAAAGAAGTCTTAATCTTGATAAATAAAATATAGATAGTATATTTGCACCCTCAAAATCAGAAATGATTTTTAGTCCTTTGAAATTATTGAATTGATATGAGATTTCCAAAAATAATTTAGGAATTAAGATCTGGTAGCTCAGTTGGTAGAGCATCTCCCTTTTAAGGAGAGGGTCCTGGGTTCGAGCCCCAGCCAGATCACGAAGTGAGGTGGATGGGCGAGAAGCCTGTCCCGAACTTGTTTCGGGAAGCCCCAGCCAGCCTGTCCCGAATTTATTTCGGGAATCACGAAGTGAGGTGGATGGGCGAGAAGCCTGTCCCGAACTTGTTTCGGGAAGC
>CAYMXD010000025.1:11384-11956 GCA_964394095.1 uncultured Mesohalobacter sp.
CCCAGCCAGCCTGTCCCGAATTTATTTCGGGAACAACGTGATATGGGTTGGCGAGAAGTTTATCCCGTCCCGATATTTCGGGAGTTTCGGGAAGCCCCAAGTTTACCCTGAACTTGTTTCAGGGCTTATCTTGAATTTGTTTCAAGAATTAAAAAGTGAGGTGGATGGGCAAGAATTTTATCACGTCCCGATACTTTGGGGGTTTCGGGAATCATTAAACCATCCAGCTTGACTGGTGGTCTCATAAAATCCCCAATCAAGTTGGGAATTAAGATCTGGTAGCTCAGTTGGTAGAGCATCTCCCTTTTAAGGAGAGGGTCCTGGGTTCGAGCCCCAGCCAGATCACTTCACTTATTTTCCTTAACCCTATACTAATTGTGTTGGGTGTTCCCATCAAAGGGAGTTAAAGCCCAGGTGCTGGAACTGGTAGACAGGCATGGTTGAGGGCCATGTGTCCGTTAGGGCGTGCGGGTTCGACTCCCGCTCTGGGCACTTTTTAGTAGTTAGTAATTAGTTCTTAGTAATTAGTTTTTAAAGCCATTGCTTTGATATCGTTCATTTTAATTTGTAGT
>CAYMXD010000026.1:0-5904 GCA_964394095.1 uncultured Mesohalobacter sp.
TGCTGACGCTGTTGTTAAAAATCTCACTACCGTTGTCCCAGAGGATGCAGTTGGTAATGCTGGGCGAGGAATCTTCATTGTACATCCCGCCGCCCTCATTAGCCGCTGAATTCCCTGAAAAGGTAGTGTTGGTGATGCTGGGCGAGGAGGAGAAATTGACCATCCCGCCGCCATCATTAGCTGCTGCTGAATTCCCTGAAAAGGTAGTGTTGGTGATGCTGGGCGATGAGGAGAAGGAATTGAACATCCCGCCACCGCTAAGGCCAGCTGAATTCCCTGAAAAGTTGCAATTGATTATCGTGGGAGAGGAAGAATAAGTATTTAATAATCCACCGCCTGTAAGACCTGCTGAATTCCCTGAAAAGTTGCAATTGATTATCGTGGGAGAGGAAGAATTACTATTTAATAATCCACCGCCGGAATAATTCGCCGTATTTCCCGTAAAGCTGCAATTGATGGTGATGAGATCAGAGCCATTATAATTATAGATACCACCTGCAAAACTTATCGCTGAATTTCCTGCAAAAATAGTGTTTGATACGGTTGGAGAACCAGCATCGTTATACATCCCCCCACCTGTTGAATCTGGATTTGTAGCATATCCCCCTCCATCGGCATTACCGGCAGATATGGTGAAGCCATCTATGACAGCAGAGTTGTCGGTACCGGAACCGGTTACCACGGAGTAAGCGTTACCGGTTAAATCGCCACTTTGGTTGATGTCACCGCTAAGAGTTGTGATATGCGTGGCCCAATCTCGTTCTGATAAGGTAGATTCATTTCCGGAAAAACCGCCATAAATGGCTACGCCGTTTTTAAGCTGAAAAGTAGCCTCGCGGTCACCGTTGGTATTGCCGCCGCCCTCATCGGGATAATAGGTGCCTTCGGCGACCCAAATTTGGTTCCCAGAATTAGATGCAGCTATAGCGTCCTGTAGGTAAATGTAGGCATTTGCCCAGGATGTACCACTGTTGCTGCCGGTGGCATTTGAATCGACAAAAATTTGAGCTGCGCATGGCTGTAAAATAAAAATAAGACCAAGAGAAATTATAATTTTTTTCATAATGATATATGTTTTAAAAGAATATTATAGTTCATGTTTGTAAGCTTGTATGTAAACCTTTTTTGTGCATTGCTACCTATTGATGACATCTTGGTTTTGCAAAGCCCATATAACAAGGGCGTTCTGACTTGAGTCAATGCCTAGTTTTTTAATCATATTGCTGCGGTGCTTTTCAACGGTGCGTACAGAGCAGTCTCTTTGGGCAGCTATTTGTCCTGAGCTTAAGCCCTCCTTTATTTTTTGAAGGATTTCTATCTCCGTTTTGTTAAGTTTTGTGTATGCAGACATTTCTTAATGTATTGACTGGTTGACATTTCTAGCCAAAAATAACGGATAGGTTTCTTTTATAAAATACGTAGACCTACGTAGCTGATAAGACGTGTATATAATGTTGCTAAAATGTATTTAGTCTTAAGAGATGAGAATAAGGCAAAGAATATTAGGTTTACTGCAGAATATGTGGGTTTTTTTGTAACCAAATTAATAGGGCGTTTTGTGAAGAGGTAATGCCAAGCTTTTTGATGATATTGCTGCGGTGTTTTTCAACGGTTCGTTTGGAGACAAATAAAGTATCTGCAATGGCTGAAGACGTGTAGTTTTTAGCAAGATATCTCAATATTTTAAGCTCGGTAGGGGTTAATTTGACCTTGGCTTTGGTTTCGCTTTTTAAATGTATTTGTTGGTTGAGGTTTTTACTGATGTAGGTTTCACCTTTAAGCAGTTTACTTATGCAGAGTTCCAATTCGCTTAGCGCATCTTCTTTTGTAATATAGCCGTAAATGCTATGGCCTACTTCTTTTATGATGGCTTCCTGCATATACAGGGTTAATATGATGATTTTAGTATCAAGGGCGTTTTGTTTACACAGATTAGCCACATCAATGCCATTCAGTTTAGGCATGTCAAAATCTAGTATGGCGATTTGCGGTTGGTGTTTTAAAATTTCGTTGTAGGCTTCATTGCCATCCTTAGCCATTGCCAGGATGTTATAGCCTTTGTTTTCTAAAAATTGGCGAGTCCCTTCAAGAACTAAAGGATGGTCATCTGCTAAAACGATGCTTGTTTGCATTGGTATTCAATTTTATGGTTACTTTTGTTCCTTTGCCATCAGTGGAATTAATTTCAAAAAAGGCATTGATGTACTGCGCGCGTTCTTTAAGATTTTGCATGCCCAAACTGGTTTTATGATGTTTTGCGTTTTCAACAGAAAACCCAACGCCATTGTCTTTGAGTGTAAAAATAATACTGTTCTTTTGCTTGACAATTTTTAAGTTACAAGCGCTAGCCCGGGCATGTTTTTCTACATTAGAAATACACTCCTGCAAGATTCTAAATAGAAATAACTCTTTTTCTTTGGATAACATGCCTGAAATATCATCGATATTATAAGAATAAAAAACCGATGATGATTTTTGAAAAGCATCCATCATATTCTCAAGCGATTTGACTAAGCCTAAGGTTTCAAACCGAAAGGGGTGTAAGTTGTGCGATATGGTTCTTACTTCGTTAATGGTCTGGTCTATTAAGCTTGTATTGGGGTTTTCTTTGCTGGTAAAGAATTGATTCTTCAAAAGAAGAAGACGTTGACCGATACTGTCGTGTAATTCTTTGGCAATGCGAACCCGTTCAGCTTCCTGAGATTGGACAATATCGGAGGCATACTTAGCTCTAAGCCGATGTTTTTTCTTGTTTTCAAAATAAAAAAGGGACCAAATGCCTAACACCAAAAGCGAGACTAGTATATAAAACCATGCCGTTTGATAGAATAATGTGTTCACACTCAAGGCTAGGTTTATAGGTTTGCCGATGCGCCTTTTTGTAGAATCAATAGCTTCTATTTGTAAATTGTAGTCGCCGGAAGCTAGGCTAAAAAGCCTCAGCTCATTTGTGTTAAGAAGATTTACCCAGGGCTGCTCATTCAGTTTGTAGCGGTAACTTATTTGATCGGGGTTATATATACCAAGTAGGCCGAGTTTTAGAAAAATACTTTTACTATCTGCCGGCAGTTCAATTTTTTTTAAATCGTTTATTTTTTGTGGAGCTGTTTCGGTATATTCTTTTTTTGTTTCAGGGTCTATGTAGGTCACAGATGCCAAAGTTAATTTAACGTCTATGTTGGCTTTTGACATATTTTGAGGATGAAAATAATTAAGACCATTTAGGGTGCCTACCAGAAAATGACCATCTTTAGTTTTTAATGCGCTATATCTGTTGGCTTCATAATAACTCAGTCCGTCTGACATAGAAAACCGCTCTTCAACTTTGGTGATGGGGTTAAACTTCACAAGACCATTAAACGTATTGATCCAAATATTGCCCATGTCATCAAAAAGCAAACTGGCTATACTGGCATTTAGGTCATCCTCATAAACCAGGGAAAACTCTCTGCGAGCTGGATCGAAACGGTAAACGTTCCCGGAGCGGCTTCCTAACAAGATGCCGTGCTGAGAATGGTGAGCAATCGATAAAAAGTAGCTATTATCTTGAATATTATCTACTTTGTAATCGTTTAATTTTTGATTATCAAAGACTACCAGACCTGTAGTGGTGGCTAAATAAATGGCATCATTAATTTTTAAAATGCCTTGTACATCATAATTTTCAGTAGACTTTATGACCTTGTTCTGTTCATTTACTTTATCGAATTTTACAAGATTTTGATTTTTGGTGCCATAGTAAATATACTTATCATCTTCAGTCATGTCTGCTACTGGAAAATAAATATAGGAAGTTACTTGATGTGTCTTTTTATCTACTTTTATAATCCCGTTTTCATCATTGCTCCAAAAGTGGGCTTCAGCCTCAAATAGGCCTCTGTTTAGATGAGCTAAATAAGGTTTCCCGTTGAATGATAAATCAAAAAAAACCAGGTCTTCGGTTGCTAAATTGATTTTATACCAACCCGAATTTTCTGTAGCAACCAATACTTCTTCATCGTTTAAGTTATGTAAACCCCTGATGCTTTTATCTTTTAAAAATGTTTTTATGCTTTTGTTTAAAAAACTGTAGTGCCTTAAAATGCCATTAAATTCTACAAACAACTCTTTATTAATGTTTCTTGAGGCAAGTAAAGACTTGCTTGAATAAGGAATTTCAATATGCTTTTGTTTGCCTTTAATAATTATGCTGGGTGACTGGCTGTCTTGATTAGTTTGGCTGCGTATAAGATTTCCAATATCATCTTTGTAAATATTTTCGATTTTATTTAAGTAAACATCTGTGTTTTTAGATGTTTTAAATACCTCACTTTTTGTCCAGGTTTTTAAATCTGAATCATAATAAAAATAATCTTTTGAGTTATTGAATAACACATAGGTTTTACCATCTTTTTTGAACCAGGTTGTAATTTCCAGTTGTTCTTCCAGTTTTTCAGCATCTAAACCCAAGGTTTCGTTTGTAATTTTTTGATCTACAGTCCCATCTTCCAAATAGCTGTAGATGCCATTGCGGCTGTCATTGATAATAAAATGTTCTTGAAAAGGAATAAAACTAGAGAAGTAGGGTAATTCATTCAAGTCCTTATTGGTAACAGGCTGGTGGGGTAGCTTTTGAAAAGCTAAAGTCTCGTGATTAAGCCTGTATACATCTACATTGATGCCAAATCTTAAATAGACAAGTGCGTAATCTTTGTAGAAAAACAGAAAAATATCGTTATAATTTATCCCTGCCGGTAAGTCAATTTCTTTGAAGACCAAATCATAAGGGTTGACCAAAAAAAGTTTTATGTTATTTTCTGAATTATAAATAATATACATCTGGCCATCCGGTCTTTTTTTTATGAAGATTTCTAAATTGATGGCATTGTCATATGCTGGAAGCTCTAAAGTGTAAAAAGATTGCCCGTCAAAACGTTGAATGATGGGCTGGTTATTCATAAAACTGTTTTTAACATTTGGGTTTTTACCCGATATCCACAACCAGCCTAAATCGTCAAATACCATCGAATTTACATCAAACACTTTATAGCCCTCGTTTGCCGTGTATTCTTTGTAGTTCTTTTTTAGCCGTTTTGTTTGGGTTTGAGCTATGCTTTGATGTGCCCATACAGTAAGGAAAAGGCTTAGAAACAGGGATGATGTTTTTAAAAAAGTATTTTGATGCATACGCTAATATCAAAGATAAACCACAAGAATAAACAAGATAGGAGTTGTTTAAATGCCCTTGTCAAATCGTTTTGTGCTTACTAAAATAAATATTTCAAACTGTATTGAGGGCTTATTTTTTAAAATCTGGTATCTACTTATGATAAGTATGCCGAATTTTGTAACTAAATTTTAAAAAATTTGATGAAGCTTAAATACATGTTTAATATGATGATTTTTCATATAAATTCCAATATTGTAGCGTCATTTAAGGCCAAAAAGGGCTTTGTGTTGATGTCCGTCAGCCTAATTGTTCAAAGTTGAAACGTCTTATTTTAATGTTCAAGATTGAGAAATAAATTTTGAACCTAAAATATTGGTATTCAATTGATACCTGCTTTAAAGACAGAATAGATCAATTTGCAATAGCATTATATTGATTAGAATACCTTAGATGTTATATTTGTAAATTACCATGAATTATTCAGAAACCTTAGATTGGCTTTTTTCTCAGCTCCCCATGTATCAGCGTGTGGGACAGGCGGCCTATCGAAAAGATTTGCGTAACATCAAAATTCTAGCGGAATACCTCGACCATCCTGAACAGCAATTTAAAAGCATTCACATTGGCGGCACAAACGGGAAAGGCTCCTGCAGCCACATGCTGGCCTCGGTTTTACAGGAAGCGGGCTATAAAGTCGGTCTTTACACCTCACCGCATCTCAAAGATTTTAGAGAACGCGTTCGGATTAACGGGCA
>CAYMXD010000026.1:5914-11762 GCA_964394095.1 uncultured Mesohalobacter sp.
GCAAATGATTTCAAAAGCTAAAGTCGTTGATTTTGTCACCAAACACAGGGCATTTTTTGAAGACCACCACCTCTCTTTTTTTGAAATGACCGTGGGCTTAGCCTTTCAAACTTTTGCTGAAGAAAAAGTCGATATCGCCATTATTGAAGTCGGCATGGGCGGCCGATTGGACGCGACGAATATCATCACACCCGAATTGTCTGTCATTACCAATATCGGGTTTGACCATACAAGATTTCTCGGCGATACACTTCCGAAAATAGCCCGAGAAAAAGCGGGCATCATCAAGCCTAACATACCGGTGGTAATTGGTGAGATGCATCCGGAAACTGAACCGGTTTTTAGAAAAGTAGCCAAAGAAAATTCATCTGAAATTTACTTTGCAGAATTCTATGCCTTTGAATTATTGGATTGCGATTTAAAAGGGGTCTATCAACTCAAAAACCAGCAAACAGTTTTACAAGCTATAGAAATTTTAAACTCAAAAGACTGGAAAATCTCCGATAACGCCAAAGCTAAAGGCTTATCTCATGTGGTAAAAAACACCGGAATTCAAGGGCGGTGGCAAGTTATTAGTGATCAACCGCTTTGTGTTGCCGATACCGCTCATAACATTGAAGGCATCATCTACGTTGCCATGCAGTTAACTACAATACACTATAACAAATTGCATATGGTCATGGGCTTTGTAAACGACAAGGATGTCAAAAGTATCCTAAGTTTATTTCCACAGGAAGCCTCTTATTATTTTTCTGCTCCTGATATCCCCAGAGCAAAACCAGTAGAAGAATTAAAAAAAGAACTTCAAGATATGCCATTTCAGAAGCTTTATTTTTCAAGATTAAAAACGGCTTTAGAACACGCCAAATCACAAGCGCAACCCAAAGATGTTATATTTATAGGCGGCAGTATTTTTACTGTGGCAGAACTTTTACCTTAAAAATGACTTTTTTATATTGCAGTAAAATATCAGATTATAATAAAATATGGAATGCTTACATAAATAGGTACTATTTTTAATTATGGCAAAATTACCCTCAAACACCACATTTTTCAATCAAATTGTTGATTTACTTCAGTCCGCAAGAAACAAGGTAGTGCAAACTGTTAATCAAAGCATGGTGACCACCTATTTTGAAATAGGAAGAAAAATTGTTGAAGAAGAACAAAAAGGAAGAGATAGAGCAGAGTATGGTAAAAATCTTTTAACCGATTTGTCAAAGGTTTTAACTAAAGAGTTTGGCAAAGGTTTTTCGGTCACAAACATTCAACAAATGAGGATATTTTACCTCGTTTATGAAAAACAGCAGACAGAGTCTGCTAATTCTAAAAAGGCAATACAACAGACAGTGCCTGTCAAATTCAGATTAAGTTGGTCGCACTATTTAAAGCTAATGCGAATCGAGGATGAAAACGAACGAAAATTTTACGACATTGAAGCTTATAAAAATAACTGGAGTGTAAGAGAGCTAAAGCGCCAATTTGATTCAGCCTTATATACAAGATTGGTTTTAAGCAGGGACAAGGAAAAAATCAAAGAACTTTCCGAAAAAGGACTTGTTTTTGAAAGCGCAAAAGATGCTATTAAAGACCCTTATATTCTAGAATTTATAGGACTTCCTGAACACACAAATTATTCAGAAAGCGACCTTGAACAAGAGCTAATAAACAAGCTTGAACATTTTTTATTGGAACTTGGAAACGGATTTACGTTTGTTGCCAGACAAAAAAGAATATCATTTGATGAAAAACACTTTAGAATTGACTTGGTTTTTTACAATCGAATATTGAAATGTTTTGTATTGATTGATTTGAAAATCGGAGAAATCAAACATCAAGACCTTGGACAAATGCAGATGTATGTGAACTACTACGACCGAGAATTACGACTTGAAGATGAAAATAAAACAATTGGAATAGTTTTGTGTAAAGATAACAGTGAATCAATTGTAGAATACACTTTACCCGAAAACAATAAGCAGATTTTCGCAAGTAAATATCAAACAGTTTTACCAAGTAAAGAAGAGTTGAAACTTTTGATAAATGATACGTAAAAATACTATCGTCATATAAATTATAAATAATTATCTCACCTTAAATGACCTGGCAACACGCTTTAGACGATTTTAAAATGTATTTGAAAATAGAATGCGGCTTAAGCGAAAATTCTATTCTCAATTACGAATATGACATCAAAAAGTTGATGGCTTATCTCAAGGAGTTCGAACAGGATATTTCTCCCGAATTAATAGGAGAAGACCAGCTTAAGGCTTTTATCTATGAGATATCCAAATTGATAAACGCCAGGAGTCAGGCCAGGTTAATCTCGGGTTTAAAACGCTTTTTTGATTATCTGATTTTTGAAGATTTAAGAACATCCAACCCAATGGCACAGATAGAGTCGCCTAAAATCGGGCAGAAGTTACCCGAGGTTATCAGTACAACAGAAATCGACCAACTCATTGCCGGGATAGACTTGTCTCATCCTCAAGGTGAGCGAAACCGAGCCATTATAGAAACTTTATATGCCTGCGGCTTACGCGTAAGTGAACTGACAAACCTTAAACTTTCAGACTTATTTTTTGAGGAAGGCTTTATAAAAGTGCACGGCAAAGGCAGTAAGGACCGTTTTATTCCTATTAATTCTCGTGCTGTAAAATACATTAATTTGTATGTAGATCATATCAGGTCTCATCAGGACGCGCAATCGGGCGAAACGGATATCTTGTTTTTAAATCGCAGGGGCAAGCGTCTAAGCAGAGCAATGATTTTCACACTGGTCAAGCAATTGGCAAAAATTTCAAACCTAAAAAAGACCATAAGTCCGCATACCTTTAGACATTCATTTGCAACACATTTGTTGGAAAACGGCGCAGATTTGCGTGCCATTCAACAAATGCTAGGCCATGAAAGTATTATCACCACCGAAATTTACACGCATCTAGATAAGACTCATTTAAAAGGTGTTATTGATAAATTTCATCCTTTATCTGAATATTAAGTTTTGGTATTACAAACATATTTTATAAAATATTTTAGTTTTCATTAACAAAAGTTCTTATATTTAGCCTAAATATAAAAAACATCTAAAATGGGAAATTTTATCATTTTTATTTTAATCGGCGCTGTTTCAGGCTGGATAGCCGGTAAACTTTGGAAAGGTTCAGGTTTTGGACTCTTAGGAAATATTATAGTAGGTATAATTGGCGGTTTTTTAGGCGGTTGGGTAGCAGGTTTGTTAGGTTTTAGCTGGAATGGTCTGCTTGGGGAAATTTTAATTTCTGTTGGTGGCGCATGGTTACTGCTTATTATACTTAGTGCCTTAAGGTCTAAATAGATTGTCAACTTCAAGGTTTTATCAAGAGAAAGTTATGTCAAAAATTAGAATTTTATCCATAGACGGTGGTGGTATTCGTGGAATTTTACCCGGCATAGTTATTTCCAGGCTTGAGGAAAAACTTCAGCAAATAACAAAAGATAAAAATGCACGAATAGCCGATTATTTTGATCTTTTTGCAGGCACGAGTACCGGAGGTATTTTATCTCTTTCTTACCTGGTGCCAGACCAAAACCAAAGGCCTCTTTTATCGGCTCGAGATTGTGTAGATCTCTATTTAGAGAAAGGCGATGACATTTTTGATGTAAATCTTTGGCAAAAAATAAGAAGTGGTGGCGGTATTTTAGACGAAAAATACAGTGCCAAAACGCTTGAGACGGCTTTAGAGCATACTTTTGAGAATATCACACTCAAAGATTTATTAAAACCCTGTATTATTAGTTCTTACGATGTTGAAAATGCTAAACCCCATTTTTTTAAACAACACAAATCTCATAACAAAATATACAATTTTAAAGTCAAAGATGTTGCCAGAGCGACTTCCGCTGCGCCAACCTATTTTGAAGCGGCTAGCATAAAAAACGAATTAGGGACAAAATTTGCTATAGTCGATGGCGGTTTATTTGCCAACAACCCTTCTATGGTAGCCTATTCTGAAGCCAGAGCTATGAGGTTTGAAAATAAACCAGATTATCCTTCAGCCAAAGATATGATGATTGTTTCAGTAGGTACTGGTAGTCAAAGCAAATCTTATTCGTATGATAATGTAAAAGACTGGGGTCAAATCAAATGGGTAAAACCCGTTATTGAAATCATGATGTCCGGTAGTTCTAGTACTACCCATTATCACCTGAATAAAATATACGACACCTTGGCTTTACAAACAGATAAAGAGAATTACCATCGATTAGAACCTCTTGTAAAATCAGCTGATTCTCAAATGGACAATGCTTCGCTAGAAAACCTTTTAAAACTTAAAGAAGATGCCTTAAGCTACGTATCCAGGGAGGAAGTTGATGAGGAATTAGAGGCTATAGCGAATAAACTGATAGAATATAGAAAAGAAGAAGATGTTAAAACTTAAAAAATAAATATCTTAAAACACCTCTATTTCAATTATTTCATACTTTTTATTCATATTTTTGAATACTATGAAAAAGAAATACTACTATACTATTTTAAGCCTATTCTTATGTTTGAGTTTATTAGCTCAGACTAATATTTCAGAAGATTTTGAAAGCTCAACACCAAATTTATCCTGGTATTCTGATGACTGTTTTATGGATACCAACTTTAACAATCCTTATCAAAATGCAGATAACCCATCAAATAATGTGATGCGTTATGAAGATATAGGAGGAACTTTTGCTAACGTTGGTTTTAATTATCCTGAAACTTTCAGTTTATCCGGAACTCATGAATTCAGTATTTTAATTTATGTTGATTCTTCTAGTCTAACAGGTAATTCTCCGAATCAAATTTCTTTGAAGTTGCAAAACGGTTCATTAGCCGCCCCATGGAGCACACAAACTGAAATTATAAAGCCATTAAATTTAGACGAGTGGAACTACCTTACTTTTAATTTTAATAGTGACAGTTACATCAATCAGGACCCCGCATCTCCACCACCTTCTCAAAGAACAGACTTTAATCGTTTACTCTTGCAAGTCAATGGAGAGGATAACAACAATCAGGTCATAGCTTATATAGACGACTTTTCCTTTACAAGTTCTGACGATAACTCTACACCGGATCATAATTTTACAGAATTAGTTTGGCAGGACGAATTTGATTATACTGGTCCCGTTGATGACACAAAATGGTTTCACCAAACCCAATTACCAGACGGCAATTCCTGGTTTAACGGCGAAATTCAGCATTATACCGATAGAATTGAAAATGCAGAAGTGAGTAATGGAACTTTAAAAGTCAGAGCTAAAGCAGAAGTTTATTTTGATCAAGGGGTGACTAAAAATTATACTTCTGCAAGATTAAATTCAAAATATGCATTTACTTACGGTAAAGTAGATATACGGGCAAAACTACCAACAGGCGTTGGCACATGGCCGGCGTTGTGGTTGCTAGGACAGAATATTAACGAAGATGGCGGCTATTGGGACAACCAAGGATTTGGCACAACAGCTTGGCCGGCTTGCGGTGAGATTGATATCATGGAGCATTGGGGTGATAATCAAAACTACGTATCCAGTGCACTGCATACGCCTTCCAGTTTTGGAGGGACGGTAAATCATGGAGGACAAATAGTTCCTACAGCTTCTACTGCCTTTCACGTGTACACCATGATTTGGACAGAAGATTATATAGAATTTCAGGTCGATGGCCTTACGCATTATACATACAATCCGCCAGTAAAAGATCCTAATACTTGGCCTTTTGATGCTCCACAGTACTTTTTATTTAATGTGGCCATATTGCCCATCATCAATGGTACAGGCTTTACCCAAGATAGTATGGAAGTAGATTATATCAGGGTTTATCAGGAAGAAAACT
>CAYMXD010000027.1:0-5502 GCA_964394095.1 uncultured Mesohalobacter sp.
ACCATCTCGCTATACAGAAGCATCTTTAGTTAAAAAGTTGGAAGAACTCGGTATTGGACGACCATCAACTTACGCACCAACTATATCTACCATACAAAACCGAAAATACGTTGAAAAGTCAAATATTGAAGGATACAAACGCAATTATAAAAAGTTGAGGTTGAAGACAGATAAGATTAAAGAAATTGAATTATCTGAAATAACCGGTGCTGACAAAAACAAATTGATTCCTACCGATGTAGGTATGGTGGTCAATGACTTTTTAGTCAATCATTTCGAAGGTATATTAGACTACAATTTTACGGCTAAGCTCGAACAAGACTTCGATGAAATAGCTGAAGGTGAAGAAAAATGGACTGAAGTTATAAGCGAATTTTATAACAAATTTCATCCTAATGTAGAAGATGTCGCAAAAAACGCTGAAAGAGAAGTTGGGGAGCGTATTTTAGGAACAGACCCCAAAACAGGAAAACCTGTAAAAGCTCGACTAGGTAAATATGGGCCTATGGTTCAAATCGGCTCTGTAGAAGATGATGAAAAACCAAGATTTGCCGGTCTTAAGCCAAATCAGACACTCAACTCTGTAACCTTTGAAGAAGCCATGGATCTGTTTAAACTCCCAAAAGATTTGGGGCAATACAAAGGCGAAAAAGTAGAAACTAATGTAGGCAGATATGGCCCCTACGTTAAGTATGGTAAAAAATTCGCTTCTCTTCCTAAAGGAGAAGACCCTTTGGAAGTAGATTATGAAAGAGCTATAGAGGTTATTAAGGCCAAAGAAAAAGCAGAAGAACCAATTTACACTTATAAGGATAAGGGCGTACAAAAAGGGAAAGGTAGATTTGGACCATTCTTAAAATGGGATGGTATGTTTATAAATGTCAATAAAAAATATGACTTCGACAATTTATCTGAGGCCGACATTATTGAATTGATTGAACATAAAATTCAAAAAGAAAAAGATAAACTAATCCATCACTGGGAAGATGAAGGTATTAAAGTAGAAAAGGCCAGATGGGGAAGGTATAAAGTCACTCAAGGTAAAATCAAAATTGAATTACCAAAAACAACTGATGCAGAGGCACTCACCCTAGAGGAGGTTAAGGCTATGATTGAAAAAAAGAAACCTAAAAAAGCCAAAAAGAAAACTAGAGCAAAATCCCAACGTAAGTCTAAATCTAAGTCTACAAAAAAATAAATGGAGATTTTCGATGTTATAAATCCTAATTCGCAAGATTTCGTCGCAACTGTTAGTAATCTTAATGAAACTAAGCTTGGGTCTAAAGTTACTTTTTACGATGAAGAGCTTAAAATTGATGATTTTAGTTTTTCAGTTGTTTGTGTAAATGACACCCGAGGAAATCCAAGTGCAGAAATTGATATAGATTTTGAACTTATTAAATATGAATTATACAAATTAGAACAGGGCAATTGGAATTTTTCAATTCTTGATTTAGGAATTATAGAAGAGGGGAACAGCATCTCAGACACCTATTATGCCCTTAAAAAAATCACGCATTATATATTAAAACAGAAATCTA
The DNA here is from genome assembly GCA_964394095.1 of uncultured Mesohalobacter sp. Classification (GTDB taxonomy): domain Bacteria; phylum Bacteroidota; class Bacteroidia; order Flavobacteriales; family Flavobacteriaceae; genus Psychroflexus. Next base: position 1,542 of record CAYMXD010000027.1, read on the forward strand.
TACCTATAATTTTAGGAGGTTCTCAGGATTTATGTTATTCGCAATACAGAGCATACGATGGTGTAAAATATATGGTGAACATGACTAATATCGATTTTAAGTTTGATCTTGGCGATTCTAATGCTCAATTAAATCATGAATCTTTTTTAAGTCATATGATAGTCGACAAGCCTTACAATCTTTTCAATTATTGTAATTTAGGCTATCAAACATACCTCAACTCTCAGGAAGAGATTAAACTCCTTGAGAAATTGTTTTTTGAAGCCTATCGTTTAGGCGAAATTGCAGGTGATATTAAAACTGTGGAGCCATCATTAAGAGATACAGATATTTTATCTTTAGATATTAGAAGTATAGAATCTCAATCATTAAGTCAGGATGATTTGCATGCCAATGGATTTTCAAATAGAGAAATATGTGCACTGTCCCGATATTCAGGTTTAAGTGATAAGGTCAGTTCTTTCGGTATTTACGAACTTCAGTATCTTAAATCTAAAACAGCAAAAAAATTAACAGCACAAATTATATGGTACTTTATAGAGGGTACAATGTATAGGATTGATGAAAAAGCAGATGTGAATAATTCAAACTTTATAAAATACCAAGTTCCGGTAGATGATGAGGTGCTTATATTTTACGAAAGTAAGTTATCCGGAAGGTGGTGGATTGAAATACCATCAAATTTAAAAAACATTAATAATAAACTAAAACAACATACGTTATTACCTTGTGACAAGGAAACCTACCTATCTGCGTGCGATCAAGAGTTGCCCGAAAGGTGGTTTAAAGCTAAACAGAAAAATGAATTTTAATTTTTTTTCTATATTTTAGACTTTATTAATAAAAATATTGTTTTTTTGTAATTCTTAAATATTTAAGGTATTAAAATTTTTATATGAATTTAAAAGTTTTTATTAGTTCAATTTTCGTAGTCTCTCTATTGTCTAGTTGTGGTAACAGCGATAAAGGACAATTAGTGGGAGTAGAAGGAAAACAATGGTTTGCAGAAAAACCATACGGTATGGTAAAAGTTGAAGGTGGGTCTTTTACTATGGGTAAATCAGATTATGATATTGCCGGCTTAAAAAATGCGCCTACCAAAACTGTTACAGTGACATCTTTTTATATGGATGAAACTGAAATCACAAATTCTGAATACAGAATGTTTACCGAATACGTAAAAGATTCTGTGATACGCCAGAAATTAGCAGAGGAAGCCGAACTTGCCGGTGGAGCAAACAACGCAAGTGCAAATCAGGGCGGCGGAAGAAATACAAGAAGTATTCAAGATTTCGCCTTCAAAAGTGCTTCAAAAAACAATCGTGGCGGTCTCTTTGGAGGCGGTGGAGGTAACAATCAGAATCAAACTCAACAAACACCTTATCAGGAATTCTCAAGACATTATGACCCTTTAAAGCAAACTTTAAACTGGGATGTTGAATTGATTTGGAAAACATCCGAATATCCGGATGACAGTTATGTATATGTTATGGATGAGTTCTATTTAGATAAAGACGACTCTTATAACGGCGAAAGAATGCTTGATGTAACCAAGTTTAAATATAGCTATAAAACTGTCGATATAGATAAGGCTGCCAGATCTGACGAAAAATTGTCTAACTACATAGATGAAAAACAAGTCCCCATTTACCCGGATACAACGGTATGGATTAAGGACTATAATTATTCTTATAATGAACCCATGCACAACAATTATTTCTACCACACAGCTTTTGATAATTATCCTGTAGTTGGTGTATCATGGATTCAAGCTCAGGCCTTTGCAGATTGGAGAACACAATACCTAAACACATATAACAAAGAAGTAGGAAAAAGCAGAGCGCCAATTTTTAGACTTCCTTCTGAAGCAGAATGGGAGTATGCAGCTAGAGGAGGATTAGAATCTGCAATGTTTCCGTGGGGAGGTCCTTACACAAAAGATGATAGAGCCTGCTATCTAGCAAACTTTAAGCCGCTTAGAGGTGATTACGCAGCCGATGAAGCGCTTTATACTGTTGAAGCAGATGCCTATGAACCTAACGACTATGGACTCTACAATATGGCTGGTAATGTTGCTGAATGGGTAAATACTTCTTACGATCCGGCATCTTATGAGTATATGTCTTCAATGAACCCGAATGTTCTAGATCCTGATAACGATCGTAAAGTTATAAGAGGTGGTTCTTGGAAAGATGTGAGTTACTACCTTAGAGTAAGTACCAGAGATTACGAATACGCAGATTCAGCCAGAAGTTACATCGGACTAAGAATTGTTCAGGATTATTTGGGCTCTAGCGTAACGGGCTCTCAACAACGAAGAAATTAAATTGAAAATCAATAAATAATAACTATAACTACAAAAATTAAAAATTACAAAAATTATGGCAAAATCAAATAGTTTCAAAAAGGGTATGAACATGGTTTACGGTCTCGGAGCGGCAGTAGTAATCGTGGGTGCATTGTTTAAAATTATGCACTGGCCTTACGGAGATTTAATGCTTATTATTGGTCTTGTGACCGAAGCTGGGGTATTCGTCGTATCCGCATTTGAACCGGTTGATAATGAATTAGACTGGTCTAAAGTTTACCCTGAACTTGCAGGTCAAGAATCTTATGATTCTGTAGAAGAATCACATTCTGAAGATGATAAAGGTTTATTATCTCAAAAATTAGACGAGATGCTTAAAGAAGCTAAAATAGACTCCAGTTTAATGGAAAGTCTTGGCGAAAGCATAAAAAGTTTTGAAGGAGCTGCTAAAAACTTAAAACCTACCACAGATTCAATGAACTCGCAAAAGAAATATAGCGAAGAATTATCGCTTGCCGCAGCTCAAATGGAATCTTTAAATAGCCTTTACAAAGTTCAGGTAGAATCAGCTTCTAAACAAGCAGAAATTAATGAAGCTGTAGCTGATAACGCCGGTAAATTAAAAGAGCAAATGGAATCTTTAACTAAGAATCTTAATTCGCTCAATGGTGTTTATGGAGGTATGTTAACAGCAATGCAACCTAAAGCTTAATAAGGGCTTTTAATTTTAATTAGAAAATATAAAATAATATGGCAGGAGGAAAATTATCACCAAGGCAAAAAATGATTAACCTTATGTATCTGGTTTTCATTGCTATGCTTGCCTTGCAGATGTCCAAAGAAGTTCTTGTTGGCTTTGGTATTGTGAATGAAACGGTAGATAAATCAAATCAAACGTTTATAGAAAAAAATGAAGCAGCTTTAGGTGGATTGGCCTTAAAAGCGAAAGAATCACCAGAGCAATTTAAAACTGTATACGCTAATGCGTCGCAAATTTCAAGTTTATCCAACGACTATTACAATTATCTTCAATCTTTGAAAGATGAATTCTTAAAATCAGTTGAAGATAATAAGGATTATGAATCAATGGATAAGAGTACAATTGTTGACGAAAAGTTCAAAATAAGTGGAAAGCTTACAAAAGCTGGTGAGGAGTTTACCAGTAAAATGGAGAACTACAGAAATGAAATGCTTAGTTTATTGGGAGATTCATATCCTAATATAAAAGCTAGTGTAGAAGATACATTTTTGCCGAAAGGTACTAAAATAACAGATGGTGATGGTAAAAAAATGGACTATATACAATATCATTATATCGGATATCCACTAATATCAACAATCACAAAATTATCTACCCTTCAAAATAACGTCAAGATAAACGAAAATGAAGTCCTATCAAAAATGTTTTCTGGTCAGCTTACGGAGATAGCATCTATGGATAATTATACAACTCTTCTTCAATCTGAAAGAAATGCTGTTTATCCTGGTAATAAGTTTGATGGTAGTATTGTACTTGGTAGAACTGATCCTACAACCGTACCCTCAAAAGTTGATTTAAATATTGACGGTAGAACATTAAAGGAAGGAACTGATTATACTTTAGATGGAGGGCAAGTAAAATTGAATGTTACAGCTGGTAATCCCGGAGAACAT
>CAYMXD010000027.1:5512-11747 GCA_964394095.1 uncultured Mesohalobacter sp.
TTGATTTTTACAGAAGGTGGCAAAGATATTGAAGTACCTGTAGAACAAACTTTTCAGGTTATACCAAAACCCAATCAAGCGATTGTCTCTGCCGATAAAATGAATGTGGTTTACCGTGGTATCGAAAATCCAATTACAGTATCTATGCCTGGGGTACCGGAAAATAATATTTCAGCATCATCCCCAGGTCATACATTTACAAAAAAGTCTGGTAGTACTTATATTCTAAAACCTAGCAAAGGAAAAGAATTGGGTATTAAAGTAAATGGTACTATAGAAGGGGAGACTTTTAGCTCAACTACGAAATTTAGAATTAAGTCATTACCAAGACCAACACCTACAATACGCGGCCAAATGCAAGAAGGTGGTGCAGTGAAAATGCCTAGAGCGGCATTGGAGGTTTCTCCCGTCGGTGCGATGTTCGAAGATTTCGACTTCGATTTATCACCTGTTGTAAAACGATTTACAATGAGTGTACCAGGACAAGCATCTGTTGTTGTAAATGGAGATAGACTTAATGCCGCTGCTAAAAAATCACTAAATTTAGCAAAGACTGGTGATATCATTCAATTTTTTGATATTCGTGCAGATGTACCCGGTGCTCAGGTTAACGTAAAAAGTATGCCGGCACTATTAGTTCAAATTACAAACTAAATATTAAAACATTTCATTATGCCAAACCGTTTTTTATATGCTTTTATGCTGTTATTAGGTATAAGTTTTACGTATGCCCAATCAGACTTGCTCAATGCTAAAGCACCTGGAGATATCCAAAAGCTTGCAGAAGAGGGTGCAAAGCTGGATGGCAGTAAACCATTACCCTACGGTCATGTCGATAAAAGAGATATCATGTGGTCCCAAATCGTTTGGGAAAAAATCGACCTTAACCAAAAGGTAAATTATCCTTTACTATATCCACTAGATTCTAATCGACTTGGTCAGGATAGAAAATCATTGTTTCAGACGCTTATACAGGCTATAAAAGAGGGAGGTGAAAATCCTGATAGCAAATCTGCAATAAAAGAAGTTTATGCTACCAGTTATTTTCAGCAGAAAAAAGATTATAATGAAATTCAAAATTCTTTAAAAACCATTTTTTTACCAGACATTGCCTTAACCAAATTAGGCGAATATGGTATTACCGGAACTGATAACGTACAATTGTTTTTAGATCGAGCTTTGGCTGGAGAGTTAGAAAATTATCCTGACCTTTATTCAGCTAGTTTGATTGCTGAAATGAAACCTTACGTTATTCCTACCGAAATTACAGGAGCTGACATTACTGCATTCCTAATCAAAGGCATTTGGTATTTCGATAAACGCGATGGTGCTTTAAAATATAGATTAATCGGTATTGCACCGGCAGGCTATGATATACAGACTCAAAACCCGACTTACTCTGGAGATCCAAAAGTTATTCCTTATTTTTGGGTTTGGTATAAAGATGCCAGAAACGCTTTACACAATTCTAAAGTACTTAATTCTGATAACAGTGCTCAGCCTTTAAACTTTGATATGTTACTTAACTCCAGACGTTTTGATGCAGTGATATACAAAACGCAGAACATGTATGAGGATAGAGAAATTGAAAACTATGTTCAAGATAATGCTTTGATGCAACTTCTTGAAGCTCAGAGAATAAAAGAGAAAATTAGAAATTTTGAATTGGACATGTGGACGTATTAACCTAATTGTTTACTATAATTTGTTTGAAACGCCTCATTTGGAGGCGTTTCCTTTTTTTGCAGTATTATGAAAGATATATTGATTGTTGGATTCGGTCTAGCCGGACTTGCTGTTGCTAAACATGCAATAGATAAAAATCTATCTTTTGATATAATTACAGACCATTCTCAAAAGTCTTCAAAAGTTGCCGGAGGAATCATAAATCCTGTAGCTGTAAAACGTATGAAACCGGTTTGGAAGGTGGAATACTTTTTGGATTATGCTAAGTTTTATTACAAGTCTTGGGGTCAAGTCTTGGGCATACCATTTTATAAAGATATTTCACTACAGGTTTACATTCATAATACTGAGCAGGAAAACAATTGGTTCGAAGCCTGCGATAAACCCAGATTAAAGCCCTTTCTGTTACCAAAATTAAAAGCTGTACCGGCGTCTTCTCTCAATACTCATAAACTTGGTTTAATCCAAGCCGGCTTAGTACATTTATCTGAATTATTTTCGGCTGCTGAAAAGTATTACAAATCGCAGAATATTCTATCATTCGATAGTTTTCAATATGATAAGATAGATGTTGTAAAACATGGCATTCAGTATAATAATAAGAGCTATAAACACATCATCTTTTGCGAAGGTTTTGGTGTCACCCATAACCCATATTTCAATAATTTGGGCATTTATGGTAATAAAGGCGATTATCTAATTGTAAAATCAGATAAACTTAAACAGGAAAATTTATGCAAAGCCAAATACTTTTTAATTCCTTTAGGCAATGATTTATACAAGTTTGGAGCTACTTATCAAAGACAACCTCTTGATCATGAGACTTCAGAAGATGCCAAATTACAAATGATTGAGGCTTTAGAAAAGATGATAAAAGTTCCGTATAAACTAGTAGATCAAGTTTGTGGCATAAGGCCAACAACTAAAGATAGAAAACCTATTTTAGGCTCACACCAAACACACAAAAATCTTCATATCCTAAATGGTTTTGGTAGCAGAGGCGTCATGACTTCCCCCTTATTAGGCAAAAATCTGCTCGAATACATTTTTGAAGGAAAAACATTGAACCCGGAAGTTTCTATTCAGCGGATTTACGCTCAGACTTAGATTTGTAACTAAAAAATAAATTAATCCATATGTTTCTGGATAAGCGCATCAGTACCGGCATAAGAATTATCAATACTCCAATAATGCTTAGAAATGAGGTCATCACTTCTAAATTCAAAAAAACATAGGTAATGATAAAAGTCGCCACAGAAATGGCTACACCTAAACCATAACTCACATACATGGCACCATAGAAGAAAGATGGTTCCATTTGATATTTTGTGCCACAATTGGAACATCGTTCATGCATATCGTGTATTTGCTTGAGCTTATAGGGATTAGATTCTTTATACATGCTTTCTTCGTGACACACCGGACAAGCTCCGGTAACTATGCTGTATAATTTATTTCCTTTTAACATCGTTTTCTTTTAAATTTAAAAATAAATAAAGAAGATTGAAATGCAAACCCACTTAACAAAAAAAATTAAGCTGAAATTTTTTCTATTATAATCAGAATGCGCACAAAATTATTAATCTTTGCACAAATTATTTGTAACCTATGCTACACACGTCAAATTTATCATTGTCTTTCGGTGGGGATTATATTTTTAAAAATATCGGTTTTAGACTTGGTGCCAATGAACGCATAGGATTAATAGGTAAAAATGGCGCCGGAAAATCAACACTGCTCAAAGTTATTTCCGGAGAACAACCCATTGATTCCGGCGAAATAGCAAAAGATAAAGGCATAAGCATTGGGTTTTTAAAGCAAGATATAGATTTTGAAGAAGGCAGAACCGTGCTCGAAGAAGCTTATCAGGCGTTTAAAGACATCAAAGACATTGAACAGAAACTGGAGCACATCAATATACAGCTCGCTGAAAGAGATGACTATGAGTCTGAAGCCTATCATCAGCTTATGGTTGATTTGAGTACCTTTCAGGAACAATATGAAATTCGAGGCGGTTATAATTATCAAGGCGAAACCGAACGCATTCTAAAAGGCCTCGGCTTTAAAAGCACAGAACTCAATAATCTTACAAATACCTTTTCTGGAGGCTGGCGCATGCGTATTGAATTGGCTAAACTTCTACTACAACAAAACGATATCCTGCTCCTGGATGAGCCCACAAACCACCTGGATATTGAAAGCATTATCTGGCTTGAAAAATTTTTAAACCAATCTTCTGCCTGTGTAGTCATTGTTTCTCACGATAAAATGTTTTTAGACAACGTCACCAACAGAACCATCGAAATTTCACTCGGGCAGCTTTACGATTTCAATTTGCCATTTTCAAAATTTAAAGTTCAACGGGAATTACAGCGTGAACAGCAACTGGCGACCCAAAAAAACCAGCAAAAAGAAATAGAACAGACCGAAAAACTCATCGACAAATTTAGAGCTAAAGCCAGTAAAGCAACTATGGCGCAGTCGCTTATCAAAAAGTTGGACAGGATGGAACGCATAGAAGTCGATCAGGAAGATAATGCTACCATGAATATCAGCTTTCCGGTATCTAAACGTGCCGGAAAAGTGGTCATAAAAGCGGATAATATTTCCAAGTCTTATGGCGATAATGTAGTCATAGAAGACATCAGCTTTAGTATGAATCGCGGGGACAAACTGGCCTTTGTAGGCCAAAACGGTCAGGGAAAATCGACACTGGCCAAGATAATCATAGGAGAAATAAAACATCAAGGCAAGGTAGAATTAGGCCACAATGTTCAAATTGGGTATTTTGCTCAGAATCAGGCGGAATACCTTGATGAAAACAAAACGGTTTTAGATACCATGATTGATGCCGCCAATGCACAAACCCGACCAAAAGTGCGAGATATTTTAGGCTCATTCTTATTTGGAGGAGACGAGGTTCATAAATTCGTTAAGGTATTATCCGGTGGAGAACGCAACCGACTGGCTTTAGCCAAAATGCTGCTCAATCCGTTCAATGTCTTGATTATGGACGAACCCACCAATCATTTGGATATGCAGTCTAAACAAGTGCTAAAACAGGCTCTAAGAGCATTCGAAGGCTCATTGGTTCTCATTTCACACGACAGGGAATTTCTTCAGGGATTATCAGAAACCATTCTGGAATTTAAAGATTCTCAGGTCAAAACATTTCTGGGCAGTATAGATGAGTACTTGAAATCCAGAGAAGTAGAAGATTTTAGGAGTATTGAAAAACGCACAGAAGCCAAAACCAAAAAATCGTCTAAGGCTAACGACTACGAAAAACAAAAAAAATTCAAATCCCTATCAAACCAACTGAGTACTATTGAGTCTAAAATTACAAAGCTTGAAAAAAAGCTAAAAGAAACAGACGATAAACTGGCTTATGAATATGAAGCCACCATTGCCAAAGACAATTTTTTTGAACATTACAATAAAGACAAAAAAGAATTGGAAATTTTTATGGAAAACTGGGGAAAAATTCAGGAAAAAATCGACAGTTTGGATTTGTGAAAGCCTTAACTGAATCAAGGCATCAAAACTTTTACTTTTACACCATTAATAAAGCATATGAGAAAAATAATACTCGTTATTCTTGGCATAATATTTCTCGGGGGAGCAATATATACCGCAAACTATCTCATCAATAAACCAAAAGAAGACAATAGCAGCAGTCAAAGATTTTATAAACCCATAGCCGTTGATAGCATATTAAACAAAAATATACCAATTACCGTAAAAACCAATGGTGTAGCAGAAGCCGTTCAAAAATTTGAATTGTTTAGTGAAGTTGAAGGTGTTTTTGAATATTCTTCCAAAGATTTCAGAACAGGTCAGAGCTATAAAAAAGGACAGTTATTGCTAAAACTTAATAGCGAAGAATTTCAAGCCAATGTGGTTTCAGCCAAAAGTGATTTTTTCAACCTCTTGGTTTCAATAATGCCAGATATCAAAATAGATTTCCCTAACGAATTCAATACTTGGGAAAGATATTTAAATAATTTTGATGTACAAAAATCTTTGAAAACGCTACCTGAACCCTCAAAACAACTGAAATATTTCATTACCGGTAGAGGCTTGTTGAGTTCGTATTTCAATATCAAGAACCTAGAAAGCCGTCTCAATAAATTTACCATAAGAGCCCCTTTTGATGGGGTTCTCACCGAAGCAGCTATCAATCCCGGAACACTTGTAAGACCTGGTCAGCGTTTGGGTGAGTTTATAGATCCTTCAGTTTATGAAGTTGGCATTGCCCTACAAAAAGCATTGATTCCTTATATGAAGGAAAATGACACTGTGGTACTCAAAAGTTTGGATGGTCAGTTTTCTGCCAAAGGCCAGATTAGTCGAATAAACGCCCAAATAAATCAGCAAACCCAAACCATACAGGTTTTTGTAAGGACAGAAGACACCAAGATTAAAGAAGGCATGTACATGCAGGTTGAAATACAGGGACAGACGGTTAAAAATGCCTATGCCATCAGCCGTTCTTTAATTCAGGATAAGAATAAAATATTTGTTGTAAACGACTCCTTATTAGCCTATA
>CAYMXD010000028.1:0-11721 GCA_964394095.1 uncultured Mesohalobacter sp.
ACACGACAGGGTATCACCAAATACGATGGAAACTTATTTAAAGTTTTCAATAACAATAAAAACAATCCCAATATTATACCTTATGAAGATATCATGAAGTTTGCATACCAAAGTTCTACACATAGGCTTTGGTATATAGCAAATCATAAGCTATTTGCCATGGACCTGAATACAGAAAAGGTAATAGCTATAAAAGGGCTTAAAACTGCTATTAAGGGTGAAGTGTTAGATATAGCTTTAGACCATGATGATAATTTATGGTTTGTAAATGATGACCCCAAACCCGACGGCACAAAAACACAACATCTTATAAAATACGATGGCAAAACTTTTCATTTAATCAAATCCTTAGAGCGAAAAAGTGCAGGATTAACCTCGCTGGATATTACTCAAAGTAATGAAATTTGTTGGGCAACCGTTAATCATGGCCTCACTATATTTAACCCAAAAGGACAGGTTATAAACCAAAAAATCATAGAGACTTATGATTATTATGGGCACACCGTTCACTTTGCCGATTCATTTTTTGACTCCAGCAATCAGCACTATTATTTTTCGGAAAGTAAAGGCGGTGTAGATAGTCATGTCGATTTAGACTTTAATCGAAGAATAGTAGATGATAATGCTATTATTCACTCAGCGGCTGAAGATAAAAACAAGGGCATTTGGTTTGCGAGCAACAAAAAGTTGTTTTATTTAAAATCTAATGGGCAATTAATTGATTACACGCTTCAAATAAAAGAGAGTTTAAAATCTTCTCATATTACCTGCGCCTTTGTTGACCAGTCTAAACTTTTATGGTTAGGTACAGACAATGGTATTCTAAAAGTAAAGCTACAACCTAAATTTTTTGAGAAAATTCTACACCTCAAAAACCAAGACTGGGGCCTGAGTTTTAGAGGCATTTTTGCCTTAAAAAATGGGGACATTATAGCCATGTGCGAAAAAGAAAATCAGTTGTACAGGTTAAATAAAGATAACTTTCAACAGCCGGTTTACTTGCAGAATGCTTCTGAAAAATTAAAAGATGCAAGGTATTTCACCACTGATGTTGAAAATGATATTGCATATACAGTGACTAATGATTTGATTGAAATAAATTTTAATAAAAACAAACTTAAGCTTTACAATGAATTTAGCCCCTATTTAAACGAAACAAAACCCAACCCCATTATCCGGTTAAAAGATGGTTCTCTTATCACTGGTTATACACTTTTCAGGTTAATTCAAGTAGATTCAAAAACAAAAGCTTTCAGGCCTATATTTGAAACGAAATCTGATGAAGATTTTATCATCAAGACTTTAATTCAAAGTGAGCAAGATCAGGATGTTCTTTGGGTTGGGACGGAAAGTAACGGCCTTTTTAAAATAAGCTTAAAAGGCAAAATAATAGCACATTACCATATTAATTCTAAGCTTTCTTTGAGTAATAACTCTATTTTATCGCTTTTAGAAATCAATGACCAACTTTTAATTGGAACGTTTGGCGGCGGAATAAACCTATTGAATCTTAAGCAAAACAGCTTTCAAATTATAGATAAACAAGTTGGGCTCTGCGATAATAATGTGGTTTCAATTTTACCGGTTGACGATAAAATTGTTATGGCTGCGACGTATAATGGATTAAGCAAAATAAACTTAGAGGCGTTAGACATTCAAAATTACTATGAAAAAGACGGGATCTCTGATAACGAATTTAATTATACATCGGCATACAAATCTGAAGACGGGCAATTTTATTTTGGTGGATTAAATGGTATTACTAAATTTTCTATGGAAAGCCTGTCCACGAAAAAAGAACTTCCTGCTTTAAATTTTACTCAGCTTGAGTTTTATAACCAAACGAAAGACACTTTATTTCAAGTGAATCATTTGACAGAAACACCGATTGAGTTGTCACCATACGACATAAATTTAAAGGTATCTTGGTCTGTCCCGGATTATTTTAATAAAGAAAACTACACTTATTATACCAAGCTTGAAGGTTTTGAAAATAAATGGTTTTATCAAGGGAATAATAGCAGTATTCGTTATAATCAATTGCCTGCCGGCGAATACACGCTAAAAATAAAAGGGGTTGATATTAGTGGCAATATAAGTAAGGCCGGTATAGAAATCCCCATCATAATGAACCAAATTTTTTATAAAACCTGGTGGTTTATTAGCTTAGCAATTTTAGGAATAATAGCCATTATTTACAGTTTTTTCCAATACAGACTTCAACAGGCTTTGGCTTTGGAGCGCTTACGTACAAAAATATCCAGCGACTTACACGATGATGTCGGTTCGATGCTCACCGGGCTGGCCATGCAAACGGAGATGCTGGAGATGCAAGCCCAAACGAAAGCTGATAAGCATAAATTTAAACGCCTGACCACTTTGAGCAGGAATACCATTTCGCATATGCGCGACTTTGTCTGGAGTATAGACAGCCGTAAAGACCGCTTGGAAGATTTGATAGAAAGAATACATGAGTATGCTGAAGAATGCCTTTTGCCGGCTGGAATTGCATATGATATCCGAATAGAAGGAATGCCGCTTTCCAAAAAACTTGACTTGAATTGCCGCAGAAACCTCTTTTTAATCTACAAAGAAGCCGTGACCAATATTGTAAAACATTCTAATGCGAAGCATGTCGATATCCATATTTTTAATCAAAAGACCTGCTGCAAGTTCAGAATAAAAGATGATGGTGATTTAAAGTCCATTAAAACCTCTACCGGACAGGGTCTGGCTAATATGAAAATGCGTTCTAAGCACATTAAGGCAGAGCTTAGTCTTGATGTTTCAGATGGATTTTGCATTGAACTCTTATTACCTCAAAAACTGTAGTAGAACCAAAAATCACATCATGATGTGAAGCTTTGTGTTGATATTTATCCTAATTTAACCTCAAATTTTTTGTGCCATTTTAGACCCTCAAAAACATATCGTAATAGTTGAAGATGACAGGGTCATTTTAGAAAGTCTGCTGTCTTTTTTTAACCTAACTAAACACATTTGTGTGCTGAAAACTTTCGGGAATACTGAAGACTTTCTGTCTTGGCAAAAAAAGCACAAGCAGGATGACTTTATATTGCTTTTAGACATTCAGCTCCCGGGGAAAAACGGTGTGGAGTCTTTACCTCTCATTAAGAAGAATGCGCCTAACTTAGATGTCATCATCCTGACCACCTTTGAAGAAACCGATATGATTTTTAAAGCCCTGAGTGCCGGTGCCTGCTCTTATGTTTCCAAACGCACATCGCTGACCAAAATCCAGGAAGCAGTTGAAGTGGTAGCCGGTGGAGGCTCATATATGTCGCCTGCAATTGCCCGAAAAATAGCTGATTTTTACGCGCCCAAACCCAGTAAAGCCCTCACCAAAAGACAACTGGATATTGTTGATGGTATTGTAAATGGCAAAAGTTATAAAATGATTGCTGAGGATTTGTTTATTTCTTTAGACACGGTAAGAAGCCACATCAAGAACATTTACAGTACACTTGAAATAAATTCTAAAGCGGAGTTGATTAGGAAGTCTTTTAATAATGAGTTGTGAATTGATTTAAACTGATGCTTAAATTCTAAACCTCACTTTTTGATAAAAAGCACTATTAGAACAAAGTTATTTTATAGGCAACGTAATATAATAATGACCTGATTTAAGAATTAAAAATATCTACAAATTTTTAATCTATTTAAACTTATAATACAAATATTTAAAGATTACGAGTTTTTATATTAATTTTTCCAAACAATCGGAACTTTATAATTTTTAAAAAGACGATCTTTAGATATAATTGTCATTTTTTCAGTTATGGATTGAGCAATGATAATTCTATTGAAAGGATCCTGATGATGGAAGTCTAAATTGGCGTTTTTCAATATATGATTACCCGTAATAGGCAAAGTTTCAAAACCAGTCTCATCAATTATTTGAAAAATGGTCTTCAATGGGTTCGTCAAAATTATTTTTCATTGCTATAAGTCCTTTAGCCTTACCAGCCAACCTTTTTGCTGATCTGCTTTCTCTTTTAGACCTATACTTTAAAAAATCGATGAATTCTGCTACTTCAGATTTTAAATTTGCAGGCAAATCCGATAGTTTATTATGTAGTTGATTATCAGTCATAACTGTTTTAATAACACACAAAAATAATGAATTCTAATCAGTTTTTATTTACGAGTTATAATATAATTCAGTATAATTGATTTTTAACGATAATCAAAAGGGCTTTTAGCATCAAAACGGTTAATAAAAAAATAAATTCACTCCACTAAATCTGGCAGTTGCTCCATGACTTTATCCTGCTCTTGACTCATTTCCACCAGCTTTGTCCAAACGCTTTCAGACAATCCATTCAACATAGGATAGGAGAATGACTCGTCCAAGGTTTTTTGTTGCACGAGTTTTATTTCACCGTTGATAACATTAAACAACAAAAGCAAAATACTGATAATTAAGGCAAACTTCAATAATCCAAACACGCCACCAAGAATTTGATTGATAGTGCCCAGCGCCACCATGTCCATCAGTTTGGTAATGGCTTTACCAATAAATGACACAACAACGATAATAAGCAAAAAACTGACTAAAAAGCTCGTGATTCTAAGGTACTCATCTTCCCAATTCAGCCATTGACCGATGTATAATCCGTAATGTTTTGAAACATAGTAAGCACCGGCAACCCCCAAAATTAAGGCCAGAAGAGAGGTCAGCTCCACAATCAAGCCTTTTCTAAATCCACTGTAAAAGCCAAGGATTAAGATCACTCCAATAAAAACATCAATAAGATTCATGGGGTAAATATAGAGAAGTTTTTTTGTTTCTCGCAAACCTGCCCGGCAGACAGGGGCGCTAAGGCGCAGAGGGGCGAAAACATTTAATTGTTATTGGAAACACAAGAAAACTACATTGCATTCTGGGCGTCTTGAAATATGAAATTTCACATTCTTATGCCGCAGTTGAAAATATTCGTTATTTTTGATAAAAATGTGATGTTAACCAGGGAAGACATATTAGCGAAGCTTAAAGCTGAAAGAGAAGAATTTAATAGATTTGGTATTAAGGCTATTGGCCTTTTTGGTTCTTATTCCAAAAATAACTATTCAGAGCAGAGCGATATTGATATTCTTGTTGATTTTAAAGCTGATGAAGAAAACTATGACAATCTTATGGGCGTTTATGATAGGCTCGAAAGTCTATTTCGAAATAAAAAAATAGAGGTGGTGACCAAGAACGGACTCAGTCCTTATATTGGGAAATTTATCTTAAATGATGTTATTTATGTCTGATGGTGCACTTAATTTTTTACAACATAATTAGACGAAATACTATACATCAAATCTGTTATTGATATACAAGATAAACAAGACTATATGCAGAATGAAACTTTGATAAGAGCTACAGTCAGAAGTTTAGAGATTATTGGTGAAGCTACAAAAAAGATACCTGGAGATATGAAGACCAAATGGAGTGATGTAGAGTGGAAAAACATGGCAGGAATGAGAGATAGGTTAATACACGATTACATGGGGGGTAAATTATAATATTGTATGGGATGTGATTATTAATAAATTACCCAGTCTTGAAACTCAAATCCTTAATATTATTGAAGAAGAGTCTTAAGTTTGTTCAAAATTTAATGGCGTCAACGGATAACATCTATCTTGCTACATATTGATAGCTAACAGTAGAAACCTTTATCTTTATGCCTTTTCTATAGCTTATATGAAAAATCGCTTTTCTATTATTCTGGTATTAGTCTGGCTTGGCTTAGGATGGTCTTGCCAAGAAGACACAACACGAGATAATCCTCCACAGAAGCACACCAAAGGCTTTAAAAAACTCAGCTCTGCACAAACCAACATCAATTTTGTCAATGTCATAGAAGAAACCGAGGCTTTCAATTTTTTATACTACCAATACCTCTACAACGGCGGTGGTGTCGCCGTGGGTGATATCAATAATGATGGCCTGCAGGACCTCTATTTTGTGGGAAATACCACACCCGATAAGCTCTACCTCAACAAAGGCGATTTCGTGTTTGAAGACATCACAGCTAAAGCCGCTATAACACATCAAGGCGGCTTCAAAACCGGGGTCAATATGGTAGACCTCAACAAAGACGGTTTACTCGATATTTACGTTTGTCGCTCTGTGGTTCAGGAAGTCGATAAACGAAAAAACCTGCTTTACATCAATAATGGTGATAATACCTTTACCGAAAAGGCTGAAGATTACGGTCTTAACGATGCCGGGTATTCGGTTCAGGCTTATTTTTTAGATGCCGATAAGGACAACACCTACGAGGTTTATGTGTTGAATCATCCCAAAGACATGAATAATGCCAACAATATTCGAGTCAAACAAAACCAAGATGGCAGTTATAGCCCGGAGAAATTAGCCGATTACAGCTATATTTCAGACCGGTATTATGTGATGAAAGACGGGAAATACCAAGATGTTTCTGCCTCGGCAGGTATTCTGGATGATGCCTATGGATTGAGCGCTGTTATCGCCGATTTTAACGACGATGATCTGCCGGATATTTATGTGGCTAACGATTATATCAAACCGGATCGGCTATGGATAAACCAAGGGAATCATCAGTTTAAAGATGAATTAGAAAAGTATTTCAAACATACTAGCTTTTCATCGATGGGTTCAGATTATGCGGACTTAAACAATGACGACAAACCGGATTTGCTGGTCTTAGACATGCTGGCGTCCATACCTGAAAGGCGTCACCAGCTCAATCATCTCACCAACGTCAAAAAATTCAAAAACATGCAAGATTTTGGGTTGGGCGCGCAATTGTCGCGAAATGTTTTGCAAATCAATCAGCAACCTGCTCCGTTTTCAGATATTGCTTTTATGGACGGTATCGCCAACACCGATTGGAGCTGGAGTGTACTGATGGCCGATTTTGATAATGATGCTTTAAAAGACATTCACATCACCAACGGCTATTACAGAAACATCACCAATCTGGATTATATGGATTTTGAAATTAATAATTTACAGGCTAAATATCGAAAAGGTCAAATTACGTTACTGGATTGGTTGAAGGAAATCCCCTCTGAACCTACACGAAACTTCTTTTTCAAAAATGAAGGACAACTGAAATTTACCGACAATTCAGCCCAATGGAACGCCCAAACCGACTTTTCTAACGGGGCCGCATACGCCGATTTGAATAATGATGGTTGGCTCGATTTGGTGGTCAATAATATTAACGGTCAAGCTCATATTTTAAAAAATAACATGAAAAATGAGCAACATAATTACCTCAGCCTTGAGTTAGAAGACAAGGAAAAAAGCATCCTTTTAGGCACAAAAGCGAAATGTTTTACCAGCGATAAACAAGTCCTTACAGAAATTTACAATCCACAGCGGGGCTATTTATCTTCAGCCCAGCATCGCTTACATTTTGGACTTGGTAAAGCTAAAGTTGACAGCTTACAGGTATTTTGGCCGGACGGTACTTATCAAGTGATGACAAACCCTGATGTCAATCAACTTTTAAACTTGCCGAAATCTGAAAATGCTGTTGCCTTTTCAGCTCAAAACTCAGATTCATCAATGTTTAAAACCGGAGAAACATCTTTTGAAAAACACCATGAAAACAAATCCTACTCCGAGTTTGATTACGAACGCTTGATAGATCGAAGCTATAGTGATTTAGGGCCGGATGCTATAAATCTCGATTTTAATCAAGACGCTAAACAAGACTTGATGATTGCCGGCGGAAAAGGTCAGGCAACTCAGCTCTATCAACAAACATCAAACGCTGAATTTAGAGCCATAACTATTCCTGCTTTTGAAGATGACAAGAACTTAGAAGATACCGCTTTAGCCGTTATCGACGCCAATCAGGATGGATATCCGGATGTGCTTATTGGCAGTGCGTCTAACGAACACGAGTTAACGCCCGAGCATTACCCGTTGAGGTTGTACCTCTATAATCCATCAACCCAAACTTACGACAGCGCAGATTTTCCTGAAACTGCTATCAGCACCACCAAAATTTTGGTGGCCGATTTTAATCAGGATGGTTTGGAAGATGTTTTTGTCGCTGGACGACATTATCCTAAAAATTATCCGGAGTCACCTGAGTCTATGGTATTTCAACAAACCGCATCGGGATTTGAGGACAAAACAGCTGAATGGTTTTCAGACTCAAGATTAGGCATGCTCACAGGTGCCGTTTACGAAGACCTCAATCAGGATGGAAAAAAGGAGCTTTTCATTGTCGGCGAATGGATGTCGCCAAAAGTCTTTCTGTTTGAAAACGGCTTTAAAGATATAAGCGATAATTTCAACTTTAAACACCTGAAAGGTCTTTGGGAAAGCATCCACATCACAGACCTCAACAATGATGGTTTACAGGATATTTTGCTGGGCAACCGAGGCTTGAATACTATTTACAAAGCCAACGAAACACATCCACTTAAAATGCTTGTAGGTGATTTTGACCAAAATTCAACCACAGATTATTTGATGTTTCAGCCCGATGAAAAGCATGAGTACAAACCATTGCTTGGCTATAAACGAGTCGCATCACAATTGCCGAAAATCAGAAAGGAGTTTAACTCTTATGAAGCCTATAGCAAGGCGAGCTGGGAGAAATACCTCAACAATTCGGCTTACCAAAACTTTGAAGTTAATGAGTTAAAACACCTTGCTTTACTCAACAAAGGCCATAATAATTTTGAAAAAATCGCTTTACCGCATTTTACGCAAAATTCGATTGCAAAAGCCATGACTTCAGTTAAAATCGATGGACAAAACTACATTCTATTAGCCGGTAATCACTATGATACCGATGCCGAGTTTACAGTTTATGATGCTTCAAATGGACACGTCATGACCTGGAATTCTAAAAGCAATAATTTCGAATTGCTTTCAATTGAAGACAGTGGGTTTGTTACCGATGGCGATGTAAGGGGGTTAAAAACTTTCAGTCTTAATGGAAAATCAGCGGTTTTGGTATTGAATAATGATGATCTGCCGAAGTTATACTTACAGCAATGAGTTTTTAGCCAACTGTATTTTTAATTTAAAGAGGATTTGAATATTTTTATTGAAAAAAACATTAAATTTGATGTAAATCGTTTTTTATGGCATCATCTATTACCGATATAAACCAACTGGATTTTAATAAGCAATATACTTACGCCGACTATCTTACCTGGCAGTTAAATGAAAGAGTAGAGCTTATCAAAGGATGGTTATATAAAATGAGTCCTGCGCCAAAATTAAAACATCAATTAGTATCTCGAGAGTTATTTTTAAGCTTTGGAAAATATTTTAATTCTGATGGATGCCAATTGTTTTATGCGCCATTTGATGTAAGATTAATAAAGAATAGAGGTGTTAAAAATCAAGAAATTGATACTGTTGTTCAGCCCGATATATGCATAATTTGTGATGATAAAAAATTAGATGAAGCCGGTTGTGTTGGTGCACCTGACCTGATTGTAGAAATATTATCAAACAGCACAGCCAAGAAAGATTATAATGAAAAATTCAATTTATACGAAGAAAATGAAGTCAAAGAATATTGGTTGGTTCATCCTGAATTAGAGACCATTCAAATTTTTTCTATCGAAGGAGGAAAATACAAGGAACACCTTTGTATTGAAAAATCTGACGCCATAATCACATCAAAAATATTCCCGGATTTAAGTTTTTTAGCTTCAGATATTTTTAAAGGTAAATCCACTTAGAATGTATTATGTTTAATCCACAACGATTTTCTTTGTTGTAAACCCGCTTTCAGCTTCTATTTTAAGAAAATAAACCCCTTTATTAAATTGATTAACCTTTAAATTTTCAGTATTTTCAGAAGATGAATACACTTCCCTTCCCTGTATATCGTAAAGTAAAATTTGTTTGACATTTTGATTAGTTTTTATATTGATAATATCTGAGCTCGGGTTGGGATATATTTTGAACTCCTCATTGGCATTATCTTCGGTACTTAAAACATTTTGATACACACGCACATAATCTATAACCATGCTGCTTTCAGTAAAGTCGGGGTCGATGGCGCCGGCAAAACCGCCCATCGCCACATTTAAAATTAAATATTGATCTAAATCAAACGGCCAGGTGCTGTCATCTTTTATGGCGGGGTTATAGGTGTAATAGCCCACACCATCAACCAAGAATGTGATTTGATTAGGCGACCAATTCATAGAATAGACATGATAGTTGTTAGCAACATCGGGTAATACTAACTTATCTGTATTCACCGTATTCCCTGAACTTGAGGGCGTGTGTAAAGCCCAACTGATTTCGTTGGTAGCGTGAAGCCCATGTTCCATAATATCAATCTCTCCACAAGCCGGCCAAGGCGTGGTGCCAAAACCTTGGGTTTCCCAATAAGCACCGGTTTCTGTGATGTTTTTACCAAGCGTCCAAATGGCCGGCCAGGTACCGTTGCCTTCCGGAAGCTTAGCCCTGACATCTACTCTGCCGTAAGTAAATGCAAATTTAGAATTCAAGCGTGCTGAGGTATAATCTAAAGTTACACCATCTTGAGTTAGCGTTTCTTTTTTGGCCACAATATGAAGATTTCCATTGCTCACATAAGAATTGGCAGGATCATCAGTATAATGTTGAACTTCACCGTTGAACCATTGTCCGCCATTAGGACCAAAGGTTTGGTGATACCACTTATTGGTGTCAAGGGAATTTCCATCAAATTCATCAGACCAGACCAAATCTGTGTAAATGACATCCAGTTCATTGTCGTCACCTGGCTCTGAACCATCATTGATATCATCTATCCTGAATGTTCCAGGAGTCGTGCTTCCGTCATCAATTCGAATGACTAACCTGCTATATTGTCCCGAACCAGAAACCGTCCCAAAATCAAAGCTCATATCTGTCCATGTATTAGGAGAAGTAATGTTCTGTTGAACTTCAACATCAGGGTTTGTGCCTTGCTCGAGTTTTACATAAACGGTATGAGAATTAGAGTCAAAAGCATAAAACTTTAAGGTAATTTCATCTTCGTTATCTAAATCTATAGGTTCACTCAAATCTATAAAGTGGCCATGTTCATCAGGCGAATCCGATCTAAAAAATTCACCTGTGGGGTTGTTTGCGTCTGTAGGTGAAGGCACAATACTAAAAGTAGCGCCACCCCAAACATTAAAATTGTCTGAACTGCTTGAAAAATCTATGGGCATCTGTTGTGAATAGGTGACAGATATCAGTAAAGCTGAAAGAAATAAGGTGTATAAATATTTCATTTGATGAATTTTGGCATAAAATACAATATTTCAGCAACTTTTGGATTTTGATTTTTGTTAAATCATGGGTTTCATGCGGATAAGCATCTTTTTCTTAACTATCCAATAGACCAATAATCAATCAATTATTCGACCACCTTCAGGGTCGTATATCGCAGTTGGATGTGACTGCTATACATATTTGACCCATTCTGGGTCAATCATATTTTACTCCAATAAATGATATAAATTGATCCAATTTCGTTTGTGGATAGATAAACTCTGAAGGAGTTATATGTTTATAGCAAAAAATTATAAGGAATCGTATCGACCCTGAAGGGGTCATATAAAAATTTCGATGCTGTTTTTAATGCATGTAAATTGTTTTGCTAAAACATCAATCTTTCTGCTGTGCGAAATTTCAAACTTCGCACTTTACTATCTTAACTAATTTTCAAATTCAATCGACCCATAAAATTAAACCCAAAAACAGTC
>CAYMXD010000029.1:0-9595 GCA_964394095.1 uncultured Mesohalobacter sp.
AGACAAAATCAATATAGATTTTTTTGATAGTTAGCATGTAAATGAATGCTTTTACTTTTATTTTAGCAAAAAATATTCAAAATATGAAAAAGATAATATTACCGTTAGTTCTAACTATTCTACTGCTAGGTTGTAAAACCCAAAAGAAAGAAGCATCAGAGGTAGACCCGCTGAAGTTTTCCAAATCTATCACTTCTGATGAGTTGAGTGACTATTTGTATACTTTTAGTTCTGACGAGTTTGAAGGCCGAGGAACGGGGCAGCCTGGACAGAAGAAAGCTGCTGAGTATCTTAAAAATTATTACGAGAGTTTAGGTATTCCTGGTGGAACCTCAGAAAGTGATCCGTATCTACAAATCATAGATTCTTCTTTTTTTAAAGGAAGATTTCCTTCGAGTGAAAACGTAGTGGCCATTATTGAAGGCAGTGAGTTGCCCGAAGAATATTTAGTAATCACCTCGCATTACGATCATGAAGGCATTAAAAACGGTGAAATTTACAACGGAGCCGACGATGGTAGCTCTGGTTCTATGGCGATGATGGAGATTGCGGAAGCGTTTCAAAAGGCTGTTGAAGAGGGGTATAGACCAAAACGATCAGTGGTTTTTATGCATTTAACTGGGGAGGAGAAAGGTTTACTGGGTTCTAAATATTATGTTGAAAATCCTGTTTTTCCTTTGGAGCAGACGGTTGCTAATCTTAACATGGATATGATTGGTCGTGTCGATGAAGCTCACGAAAACGATCCTAATTATATCTACTTGATTGGTAGTGATAAATTAAGTACCGAGCTTCATGAAATTTCCGAAGAAGCCAACTCAACCTATACCAATTTGAATTTGGACTACACCTATAACGATGAAAATGATCCTAACCGCTTCTATTACAGGAGTGATCATTACAATTTTGCTAAGTTTGATATTCCTATTATCTTTTATTTTAATGGAGTTCATGAAGACTACCATCAGCCTTCAGATACAGCTGAAAAAATTGAATATGAGGTCTTAGAGGAAAGAGCTAAATTAGTCTTTTTTACAGCTTGGGAAATCGCCAATAGAGAAGAAAGACCTTATGTAGATAAACCCACTCAAAAATAACTTAAAATGCGGTTTGTTGTTATTGTACTGCTACTCTTAATGAATGGAATCGTCTTTGCTCAGGATAAAATTGAAATAGAAAAAAGGGTAAAAACAGAAGACGTTCCTAAATCTGCAGTAGAAGATTTAGCAGATATTTTAGGGGCTGATCACAAGGTGAAATGGTATTATCAGCAAGATGGAAGCAAAAAAGTTTATGAAGCGAAATTTAATTTTAATTCAAATGACTACAGTGTAGAGTTTGATACAAATGCTCTAATTTATAATGTTGAAATTGAAGTTGATTTTGAAAGCCTTACTTCAAAATTTAGGCTCAAATTAGAAAAAAAATTGAATAAGCTCTTTGAAGACTATAAAATTAGAAAAATACAGATTGAATATTTAGGTGAAGAGGAGGATTTGTTTGAATTAATTTCTGAAGAAGACCTAGATGACGACCTTGAGATAAGATATGAAATTGAAGTTAATGCTAAATCTTCTAAGCAGAGAGCTTTATATGAACTTATTTTTGATGATAATGCTAAACTTATGTCTAAAAGAAAAATTAAATTGAAATCTACAGATATATTAGATTACTAATGAGATTTTTCACCGCTTTAATTTTTGTTTTTTTATTCAGTTTCAATATTTGTGCACAAAACTTAACCGCTGGTTTTTTGCCAAACCTGACCTTATCTTATAAAGTATCAGAACAATATAAATTTGTCCATAAATTAGAGAGTCGATTTCCGTCTTATAATGATGACGAAGAAAAAGTTGATTTTAATTTTGAACGGTTTGATTTTCAAAATTATGTAGAGAGAAAAGTCGGTCTGTTTTCAAAAATTTCTTTTGGTTATCAGTTGCGTTTTAGAACAAAAAACAGATACGCTCATAGAAGCATTCAGCAATTTTCTTGGTCAACGGGATTTGATAAATTCAGAATAGGCCATAGAATACGAAGCGATCAGACTTTTTCTGAAGATAGAAAACCTGAGGTAAGATTCAGGTATCGGGCAAGTTTTCAATTACCACTTCAGGGCCAGCAGTTAGATCCGGGTGAATATTATTTGTCGCTATCAGATGAGTTAGTTTGGTCTTATCGATCTCCCGATGCTGATTTGGAAAATAGAATAAATGCTAAAGTTGGCTTCTATATTAATGACAAAAACAAAATAGAATCCGGAGTAGAGTGGAGGGCAGAAGAATTTTTCTTAAATACGGGAGTAAATCATCAAATGTGGTTTTGTTTGAGTTGGTTTAAGTCTTTATAACAAAGTTTTTAGTACTTTAGAAGAATGAAAATTTTAGGGTTTTCTTATTTTATATTTTAGGGTTGGCCATTTAAATCTCAGAAATTTAGTATTTTCACTTTCAGAGTACTATAAATAAATTGATTAGTCTATTAAATTTAAAAACCAGAATAGGTAATAAAAGAAACCGTTAAAACGGTTTTGGTTTTATGTATATTTTTGAGGCTCAAGGATAAATCCATGAGCTGAGTTGTAAGCTTAGCTTAATATTATAAAGCCCACAATTTCAATTGTGGGCTTTAAAAATGATATGCTCTCATTACAAATGGTTTTAACCATTTACTTTTGAAAATTAAAATTTATGAAAAGAATTTGAAAATAAATATTAGAAAACTAATAACTAAATGGGTAAGTCAATTAAATTTATAGTTTTACCACTAACATTAAATTAAAAAAAACATTAGTGAATTTGTGATTCAAATCCTTATTCTAAGAACTACTTTAAGACCTGGTGCAAGTCTTTACTCATATTTTTATGTATATTTGTTTATGATTAAATTAATACAAAAAAATCTTGATGAAATCATAGCAGTATCTAAACAGCACCATGTTCAGACTATCTCTCTGTTTGGATCAGCTGCAAAAAATAGTATGCGTGAAGATAGTGATATCGACCTACTCGTTGAGTTTTCTACAGATATTAATGTGTTGGATTATGCAGACAATTACTTTTCATTACTTGAACAACTACAAAATATTTTAGATAGAAAAGTTGATCTTGTATCTAAGAAATCTCTTAAAAATCCTGTTTTAATCAAGGAGATTTATCAGTCTAAAGTAGATTTATATGCAGCCTAAAGTACTCAAATATATTTTAGATATTGAGAGTGTAAATGAAAAGATAGAATTAATTAAGCAAAATACTCAAAACAAATTTAATAATTTTTCTACCAATATTATTCTGCAGCGCGCTGTTGAAAGAGATTTAGAGATTATTGGAGAAGCTGTTCGGAAAATGCTTGAGATTAATCCAAACATTAAAATTACAGCTTCAAAAAACATTATCGGGTTAAGAAATATTATTTCTCACGCTTATGATTCAGTTGAACCTGAAATGTTGTGGGGGATAATCCAAAAAAATATTCCTGTTTTAGCAGATGAAATACGAGACCTAAAAAAACAGTTAATTCCAATTAGCAACACTTCTTTATCATGAAATGTCTGAATATTATATTTTTAATCTGTTTTCTGTGTATTGCAACCTCAAATACTTTATCTCAAAACCTTTCATTACAAGTTGTCGATACTTTTGCTCTTAAAGCTGATAAATTTGTGGGCATAGACAAATTCAATAACCTTTACCACATAAGCAATAATACTTTATTTAAAACAAGCGATACTGGAGAATCTATTGCCTTTAAAGATGTTATTCTTGGCGACATAGACCGGGTTGATGTCCTTAACCCCAATAAAATTATAGTCTTTTACAAAATGTCTAATACAATTGTTATACTAGATAATCGAATGACTGAAATAGATCGACAAGATTTTAATAGGGTGACTCCTTTCAAAAATGTAGGTTTCGCCGGAACCTCTAAAGATCAGGGGGTGTGGATTTACAATATAGACCTCAATCAACTTGAACTGTATGATTACAGATATGGGAGATCTTTAGCAGTATCCTTACCTATTGATGATGAAATCCTCAGTATAAAAAATAATTTTAATTATTGTTTTTTAGAAACAGAGGATGGAATTTCTATCTTTAATATATATGGCAGTTTGGTCAAAAAAATATATTTTACTGACATAAAAGCTTTCGATTTGTACAAAAATAGACTTATAGTGTACTCAAATAGTGAACTAAAATTATTTAATGAAGACTTTGAACTTAAAAATAGTATGAGTTTTACTGCAGATGACTTCAAAAACTTTTTTTATAAAGATGAAAACTTATACCTTTACGACGGAAAAAATTTAAGTCGTTATTCAATTTTAAAAAATTAAGACCCTATGCATGTTGCAATTGCCGGTAATATAGGTGCCGGAAAAACCACGCTGACTGAACTCTTATCTAAGTATTTTAAATGGGAAGCACAATATGAGGATGTTTTGGAAAATCCTTACTTGGAAGATTTTTATATAGACATGTCTAGATGGTCTTTTAATCTACAGGTTTATTTTCTAAACTCCAGATTTAGACAAATCTTAGACATCAGGCAAAGTGGTAAAGACATTATTCAAGACAGAACCATTTACGAAGACGCTTTTATTTTCGCCCCTAATCTTCACGCCATGGGACTTATGACCAATAGAGATTATAAGAATTATAAATCTCTGTTTGATTTAATGGAATCTGTGACCAAAGCACCGGATTTACTTATTTATTTAAAAAGCAGCGTACCAAATTTAGTCAATCAGATTCAAAAAAGAGGCAGGGAGTACGAAAACTCCATTTCAATTGATTATCTCAATAAATTGAATGAACGCTACGAAGAATGGGTACGAGGATATGATAAAGGAAATCTATTAATCATAGACGTAGAACACATCAATTTTGTTGACAACCCCGAAGATTTAGGCGATATCATTAATAAAATCGACGCCGAATTGAACGGTTTGTTTAAAGTTTAATCATCACTTTCAATTTTCTTTAATATTTTATAATTTTTGGTGAGTCTACGGGTAAGTATGCCATATAATAATCTGTAAAAGAGAATTATGAGTATTAATATTATAACTAGAGCAACCAATGTAAAACCTATGGCAAATAATTTCACTTGTAAAGGCTCTCCTGAAGACATTTTGCCTATGGTTAAATACGAGGTCACCAAAAAGCTTATAGAGAAGAAAATGATGTTAAACCACACGTAGGCTTTCACTGTTTTTCTGGTGATGATGATGTTTTTGAGGAGCTTTTTTATACTATCTTCAGTGCTTATTTTTTTGTAATTTCTAAAGAAAAGAGCAATAAAAACAAATATCATGGTATAGTTCACTATTAATGATATTCTGTAAAATGTGCCTAATCCCAAGTCCTTTATTAATTCATGACTGTCATCAAAAAAACTTAAGGATTCTATGCCGAGCCAAAAGAGGAACTCCGCTATACTGATGAAAAAAATCCACTTCACAATTGTGGTAGATTTTTTATGCATCATGTGTTTAATTTCATTAGAATCGACGTGAGGAAGGTTTTTTTCCTGTCGTTTCCAATCTTTTTTTAAAATATCTAACTCATCCATATTAAGGATTTAATATTGTTTTTAATTTCTTTTTAATTCTGTTCATCTTCACTCTTGCATTGACTTCAGAAATACCTAGGGTTTCAGAAATTTCAGTATAATTTTTATCTTCAAGATAAAGAAAAACTAAGGCTTTATCAATATCGTTCAACTGTTTTACGGCAGCATACATCAGCTTCAAGTTTTGTTCCGTGGTATCGTCATAGTAATGCGCTTCAATTTTAAAGCCTACTTTATCAATATCTGTGGTTTTAATTCTTCTTTTCTTCTTCCGGTATAAGGTTATGGCCGTATTTAAAGCTACGCGATACATCCAAGTCGTGAATTTGGCATCACCTCTAAACTTTGGATAAGCCTTCCAAAGCTGCACCGTAATATCCTGAAATAAATCTTTGTGTTGAGCTTCATTATCAGCATACATACGACATATCTTATGCACGATGTTCTGGTGCTCGTCTAATAGTTTTATAAATTTTTCTTCTAAGTCTGTTTTCACAAAGATGATATTACCTTATGAGTAGTAAAATTTTCTTAATGTTACAAAAAAACACAACTTTATCAATTATTATCATGTATTATTAGATAAAATATTTTTATGAACATTCCCAAAACTGATAATCCCAGAGTAGTTGTAGTAGGTGGTGGATTTGGCGGCATTTCTATTGCAAGAAAATTGCTGAATAAAGATGTACAACTCGTATTGATTGACAAAAGAAATTATCATTCTTTTCAACCACTTCTTTATCAAGTATCTACTTCTGGACTCGAACCAGATTCAATAGCCTTTCCACTTCGAAAATTCTTAAATAAAAGCAACAATGGCTATTTTAGAATGGCAGAGGTGATGTCTATAGATGCAGACCATCATATTCTAAAAACTAATATTGGGGAACTGAACTATGATTATCTCGTTATTGCAACAGGTTCTAAGACTAATTTTTTTGGGAATGCAAACATTGAACGAAACGCAGTGTGGATGAAAACCATACCTCAGGCATTGAACCTGCGAAGCCTAATCTTTGAAAACCTCGAGCAAGCGTCAATTACGGAAGACAGAGAAATGCGTAAATCACTTTTAAATTTTGTAATTGCCGGTGCCGGACCAACAGGAGTAGAATTAAGCGGAGCTTTAGCAGAATTAAGAAACCATATCATCAAAAAGGATTACAAAGATTTTGAAGCAAATGAAATTAACATTCATTTACTTGAAGGTGCTGGAAAAATATTACCACCAATGAGCGATGAATCCTCTGCTAATGCTCATAAATATCTGGAAAATATGGGTGTGAAAATTCACCTGAATACGATGGTGGAAGATTACAAGGATAATATTGTAACCACCAATTCTGATTTATCTTTTGAGACTGAAAATTTTATTTGGAGTGCGGGTGTTCACGGTGCACCTCTTGGTGGGTTGAAAGCTGAAAGTTTAATTGAACAAGCAAACCGATATAAAGTTAATGTATTTAATCAGGTCTATGGTTACGACAATATTTTTGCCATTGGTGATATTGCGCTTATGAATAGCGAAGATTGGCCAAAAGGACATCCTATGGTGGCTCAGCCGGCCATTCAACAAGGCAAACATCTGGCCAAAAACATACTAAATATCCAAAAAGGTAAAAAGATGGAGCCTTTTGAATATTACGATAAAGGTACTATGGCCACGATTGGCAGAAACAAAGCCGTAGTGGATATTGGCAAAATTCAAATTGGTGGATTTATAGGCTGGTACATTTGGATGTTTGTGCATCTATGGTTTTTGGTTGGTATAAAAAACCGTCTGGTAACTTTTTTAAATTGGGTTTATAATTATATTAATTACGACAGGTCAGAACGTCTTATTATGAGACCTTTTAAGCGTAATAGAGCAAAACTCGAAGATGTAGAATAGAGCATGTTAATAACATGTTTAAAACAATCTAAACTTCAAAAAAATAGCACTCGGTTTATTTTTAAATTTAAAAAAATTCTTAATTATGGACACTCGAACTCAAGATTTAATTGAATTGAGGCCTAATATCCCCGGAGCAAAAGTGACTGCTCAGACCTCTTCAGAAGAAAAATTCCAAAATGAAACTCTAAGACCCATCGCAAAATTGCAAAGCGATTTGCTTTTAGAAATTTTCAGAAACTACATTGAACGGAGAAAAAACGTCTATGATACACTTTCGCATCAAAAACAATCTGAATACATAGAACATGCCGTTAAACAAGATGCTAAATTGAGAAATGTAGTGAAAGGTGTGTTTATTGGGATGTTTACTCATAACGAGTATCTCACTTATATCGAAAACCACAGAGCTTTAAACAAACGCATCACCAATCTCACCATAGAACGCCTCAAAAGCCAAATGCAGTATTTTGAGAAAATTTATGTAAATTAATTTGAAAATTTTAAAAATGTGTTAATTTGAAAATTTTCGTTCTGATTACATGATAATATACTCATAACTTCATAAACTCATAACCTCCTAAACTCATAACCTCATAACCTCTTAAACTCATAACCTCATTCTCTCATAAACTAATTTGAAACCATCTAATACTGCTCCTTTTCATTAGGAAAATCACTGCTTTTTACATCGGAGTTATAATTGCCAATCGCTTCACTCATTATGGTATGTAAATCGGCATAACGTCTTAAAAACCGTGGACTAAAGGACTTATCCATACCCAGCATATCGGTCACAACTAAGACCTGACCGTCCACGCCATTGCCGGCACCAATACCAATAACTGGAATGTTTAGACTCTCTGCGATTTCTTTAGCAAGATGCGCCGGGACTTTTTCTAAAACCAAAGCAAAACAGCCGAGTTTTTCTATCATCAATGCATCTTTTTTAAGTTTCTCGGCTTCGGCTTCTTCTTTGGCTCGCACCGTGTATGTCCCAAATTTGTAGATGGATTGAGGCGTCAACCCCAAATGCCCCATCACAGGAATACCGGCTTTTAGAATACGTTTGATTGAGTCTTTAACTTCACTGCCACCTTCAAGTTTTACCGCATGCCCGCCACTTTCTTTCATGATTCTTATGGCTGATCGTAAAGCTTCTTTAGCATCACTTTGGTAACTCCCAAAAGGTAAATCCACCACAACCAAGGCCCGATTTATCGCCCGAATCACACTTGAAGCGTGATAAATCATTTGGTCTAAGGTTATCGGTAGCGTAGTTTCATGGCCCGCCATAACATTGGAAGCCGAATCTCCAACCAAAATAACATCTGTGCCTGCACCATCTACAATTTTTGCCGTGGTAAAATCATATGCCGTCAACATACTTATTTTCTCGCCTTGTCTTTTCATTTCGATCAGGCTTTTAACCGTGACGCGTTTGTATTCTTTTTTTGCTACAGACATAAATTTAATTTAAGAAACAAATATAATATTTTATCATGTATTGAATTGTTCTCAATATCAGAACTTGGTTTCAATTTGCTTTTGATTTTATAATGTATTGTAGTTAGATATGAAAACATTATTCAACTGAAATCGTATTTTCCAAAACTATATTTCTCGAAGAATTACCAACTTTAATTTTATATTCTCCGTTTTCAACTTCCCAAGATTTAGTTTCAATGTTATAAAATGATAGATCTTCAACGGGGATTTCAATTTTCACCCTAAGCGTATTAGATTTTTCTATTTCAACTTTAGAAAAGCCTTTCAACTCCTGTTGAGCTCTGTTTACTTTTGAATTTGGTTTTGAAACATAGACCTGTACAACTTCTTTGCCCATCATTTTCCCGGTGTTTCTGACATCAACTAGGACTTCAATAGTGTCCTCCATACCATATTTAGTTTGGTTGGTTTGCAGATTAGAAAACTTAAAATTAGTGTAAGATAAACCATAACCAAAAGGGTAGAGGGGCTTAATATTTTTAGTATCAAACCATCTGTAGCCCACCAGTATTCCCTCTTTATATTCTACAACTTCATCTCCAGGGAAGCTATTGGTAGCATGTGCGGGTGAATCTTTCAGGTCTTTTGGCAGCGTCCAGGGCAGTTTAGCTGATGGAT
>CAYMXD010000029.1:9605-11685 GCA_964394095.1 uncultured Mesohalobacter sp.
AACGCGTTACCCCCCTCAGATCCATTAAACCAGCTCCATACTATGGTTTTTGCTTTTTCATTAATGTTTTCAATATCGAAGGGGCCGCCGGTTATAAACACAACAATGGTATTTGTATTGACCTCCAAAACCTTTTCAATCAGTTCTTCCTGAGCAAATGGCAAGGACAAATCTTTTCTATCTGAAGACTCTGTTTCATAATCTCTGTTAGACCCTGCAAATATCACTGCAACTTCAGAGTTCTTTGCAGCTTTTAAGGCTTGATTGAGCTTTTCTTCATCTAATTCATTGACTGGGACAGGCGCATTATGTGTAACATTTCCTTTGTTTTCATTGTTATTTTCTTGATAGCGCTCAAGATAGCCTTCAGCATAATTGATTGTTACAGATTCAGGTAATCTGTTTTGTAAACCCTCTAAAGGGGTGACTTCTCTTTTGGTTTTTACACCTGCACCAAAGCCTATATTAGCATTTTTCTTTACAGCATTATTTCCTATAACCGCAATACTTTTTAAGTTATCTGTGATGAGCGGAAGTATATTGTTGTCATTTTTTAAAAGGACTACAGACTCGGCAGCAATGTCATAAGCATCCTGATAATGTTTTTCTGTTGCAATACTGCCTTGAATTCTGTCTTTACCATTGATGGCTTTCACCTGATAAAACAGTCTCAAAATTCTTTTGACATGGATGTCTATTTCTTTTTCAGAAATTTTGTTATCCTTTACAGCTTCAAGTAATTTATCGGCCAAATAAAATTCATTAAAAGGTTTTGGAGTGCCCATTTCAATATCCAAACCGTTTTTTAAAGATTTCACTGTCGTGTGTACTGCAGCCCAATCTGACACAACAATACCATCAAAGCCCCATTCATCTCTAAGGATGGTGTTGAGCATATAATCATTCTCACATAAATAATTACCTCTAAATTTATTATAAGCGCCCATAACACTATATGCATTCCCTTCTTGCACAGAAGCCTTGAAAGCAGGGAGGTAAATTTCCCGTAAAGTACGTTCATCGATCTGAACATCAACAAAATCACGATTGGTTTCCTGGTTATTTACCGCATAATGTTTTACACAGACCATCACATCATTATTTTGTAAACCAATGATAAAGGGGACACTCATTTTTTTATTTAAAAACGGGTCTTCAGTAAAATCTTCTTAAGTTCGACCACCGACAGGTGTTCTTATGATATTTATAGCCGGGGATAATAACATGTCCTTGTTTCTGGCTCTTGCTTCTTCACCAACACTATTGCCAAAAAGGTAAGATAATTCAGGATTCCAAGTTGCAGAAAGCCCGGATCCTGCCGGATAATAGGTGGCATAATCATTATCTAATCCTGCCGGCGCCCAGGAATCTCTGGATATTTCTTCTCGAATACCCAGTGGTCCATCGGTCAATTTAAGTTCGGGAATGCCTAATCGTTCTACTCCACCTGTAGAAAACATACTCTTACCATGCAGCATACCAATCTTTTCTTCTAAAGTCATTTGAGCTATTAAAGTGTCAATCACTTTATTATTAGCAGTTGCATCAAATTCTTTGGGCGTGTATTCTTTTTGAACATGCAGCATTGGTTTATCTTTTGATGAAGATTCTTCTTGATTACAAGATTGAAACACACAACATAACAAAACAATACAAAAATAGAATCTAGATTTATTTAACATGTGATTTTAGTCTTAAAGATTTATATAAAACTATGATTTTTTTTGAAAAGAGCCTAAACTTTAGGTTGATTATATTACAAAGGTTTTTTGGTAAGATTTAATGATTTTTTTTAAAAATAAGTTTATAATGCAGAACTAAATACCAAATACTTATTATTTGATACCTTTTTTTGTTAGATTTTACTATTTATTGGTTTTAAAAATTTTTAATCAACAGTCTGAACTAAAACGTTTTTTAATGCCTTATTATATTGTTTAGAATTTATAAATCCATGATGTCCCAAACCCTCAAAAGCATAAAGTTGAATCTTGTTAGTAAAATCATTTTTTAGCTTAATAGAAGATTTGGTTCTACTGCGAAAATAGTGGGTAAAGTTGTAAACCACCATGAAAAAAAA
>CAYMXD010000030.1:0-1874 GCA_964394095.1 uncultured Mesohalobacter sp.
ATTTAGATCAAGAAGCCTTGAAATGCGGTGTTGCGCCAATCGTCATTCTAAAAAACACCAAACATACGAGCATAGCTGTAAAAGCCATTGCGCCTAATCTCAATCAGACCGGTGTCATGTTACCCTCTTCTGCCATGCTGGAATTAATAATGATAGAGTTGAAGTCACCTATTGTAGCAACTAGTGGAAATCTTCATGGGTCGCCTATACTTTCAGTTGAGGCAGATGCCCGGCAAAAATTAGCCGATGTAGCAGATTACTTTTTGCATCATAATTTGAATATAAACTTTCCGCAGGATGATTCTGTGCTGAGGTTTGCCAATGACACTAAAGTAATATTAAGACGTTCCAGAGGTCTTGCGCCTAATTATATCAATGTCAAGACCAGTTCTGACACCCTTGTTTTGGCCATGGGAGCAGACCTTAAATCTACATTTACTTTTATGCCAAATATGCAGACTTATGTGAGTCAGTATTTTGGGAATTTAGAAAATTATGAGGTATTGCAACGCTTTAAAACGACTATATCTCAATACGTCAAGATGTTTGAAGCTTATCCTAAAACCATCCTGATCGATAAACATTCAGGATATCAAAGTACAATTTTAGGTCATGAGCTAGCTTCAAAGTGGAAGGTGGACGTACAGGAAATTCAGCATCATAAAGCCCATTTTGCCAGTGTTTTAGGTGAACATGATTTATTTTCATCAGAAGAAAAAATCTTAGGTGTGGTTTGGGATGGAAACGGATTAGGCGAGGATAACTACATTTGGGGTGGCGAATTTTTTACCTATCAAAACCACAGCATTGAAAGGTTAACCCATATTGAATATTTCGATTGGCTGGCCAACGATAAAATGGCTAAAGAACCCAGATTAGCCTTATTTTGCCTTTTAGACAAAGAATACAAAGAGGACTACAAACATAAATTTTCAAATACCGAATGGTCAGTTTATACCAGGATGTTGCAAACCAATACTTTAAAAACCTCTTCTGTGGGGAGATTTTTTGACGCGGTAGCTTCAGCCTTAGACATCACAGATAGCAACACCTATGAAGCAGAAGCTTCCATGAGATTAGAAAATTATGCGGATAATTACACCGGTGCAGAACCTATTGATTTTCTTTATGGAAAAGATTACGACAAAATTCCATCACAGTATTTGGTGAATTTAATAATCAAAGCCTATAAAGAAGGTATTGAAAAAGAAAGAATAGCAAGTAGTTTCATTTATACTTTAGCAAATTCAATATTAAAAATTGCTAAGGATAATTCCATAAAAACAGTTGCTTGCAGTGGAGGTGTTTTTCAAAATGTAGTATTAGTTTCCATTCTTCGGAAAATAGCAAAAAAAGAAGAAATAAATATAAAATTAAATTGTAAATTGTCTCCAAATGATGAGAATCTTTCATTTGGTCAATTCATGTATAATCAGAATATAAAAAATTAGACTTATGTGTTTAGCAATCCCAGGAAAAATAGAAAGTGTAGAGTTACAATACAATGACACAGTGAGAGTGGCAAAAATCTCCTTTGGTGGGATTACCAAAGAAGCGAGTTTGGAAATGCTTCCGGAAGCCAACGTTGGAGACTATGTATTGATTCACGTTGGTGTGGCCATTAGCAAAGTGAACGAAGAAGAAGCCAAAAAGACCTTCGAATATTTAGAAGAGATCGGAGAGCTTGGAGAACTAGAAGATGTAGATGAATATCTTCCTAAAAAAGAAATGACATGAAATGAGCATAACAAATTTTATCATTCATTTTAATGAAACGATAAAATTTTTATGCGAATTCCTGATTGTGAAAAAATTTTTGTTTTTTCATTTTTAATAACCATAAAATTTTGAACAGATGAAATACATGAAAGAAT
>CAYMXD010000030.1:1974-11376 GCA_964394095.1 uncultured Mesohalobacter sp.
TTTTTTCATTTTTAATAACCATAAAATTTTGAACAGATGAAATACATGAAAGAATATAGAGACCCGGAACTCGCCAAAAAATACCTTGATGAAATAAAGAGAACGGTAACTCAACCCTGGTCTATCATGGAGGTCTGTGGCGGCCAGACACACAGTTTGGTTAAAAACGGTATCATAGATATGCTACCTAAAGAGATAAGCATGATTCACGGCCCCGGCTGTCCGGTCTGTGTAACGCCCTTAAATTTAATAGACAAAGCCATACATCTGGCCCTTAACGAAGATGTGATTTTATGTTCTTTTGGTGATATGCTTCGCGTTCCCGGTTCAAAAATAAATTTATTAGAAACTAAAGCTAAAGGTGCAGACGTAAGAGTGCTGTATTCCCCTTTGGAAGCGGTTAAAATTGCAAAAGATAATCCGGATAGAGAAGTTGTGTTTTTTGCCGTTGGTTTTGAAACCACAGCACCAGCCAATGCCTTGTCTGTGATCCACGCGCATAGAGAAAACGTCACTAATTATTCTATTTTAGCCTCTCATGTGCTGGTCCCACCGGCGATGAAGGCGGTTATTGATGATGATGAAAGTCAAATAGATGGGTTTCTGGCCGCAGGCCACGTTTGTACCATCATGGGAAATGCAGAATATTACCCAATAGCAGAACATAATAATGTCCCTATTGTCGTGACTGGTTTTGAGCCCTTAGACGTTTTACAAGGTATATTGATGGTTCTTCGTCAGTTAGAAGCCAAAAAAACCGGTGTAGAAAACCAGTATTCGAGAATTGTCAAGGAAGAAGGCAATAAAAACGCCCAAAACATGATTTTTGAAGTTTTTGAAATTAAAGATCAAATGTGGAGAGGTATAGGAGAAATCCCGCAAAGTGGCTATGCCGTTAAGAAAGAATATGAGGCTTTTGACGCCATCAAAAAATTTAATATTACGATTGAAGAAGTCCCGGAACATCCGGATTGTATTTCCGGACAAATCATGAAAGGCATTAAAAAACCTTATGAATGTGCCCAGTTTGGTAAAACCTGTAAACCATCATTCCCATTGGGTGCGCCAATGGTGAGCAGTGAGGGAGCCTGCGCGGCCTATTACCATTTTTCGGGTATGGTTGAAGCTTAGCCCATATTAGAAGTTAGAAGTTGGATTTAAAAGTAAATATCTAAAACAGTCTTTTTTAGCAACAACATATTGAAAGACATTTCAAGTGCAATAGCTATTAAATATTAACCACAAAGAACACCAAGAAAGATGGCACAAAGCACACAATAAACTTTGATGTTATTGCGAACTCCAATAATTGGTGACGGTTTAAAAGAAAATAAATGAACGAAACAAAAAAAGAGAGAAACTTAAGAATGCAGTTGCAATGCCCTATGCCAAAAATGGATTTTAATGTCATTACCTTAGGACATGGAAGTGGAGGCACTTTGACCAATAAGTTGTTAGACAGTGGTGTGTTTGATGTTTTGAGCAATGATATTCTAGATAAAAGGCACGACGGCGCATTTTTGTCAATGAGCGGTGAACTGGCCTTTTCTACCGATAGTTTTTTGGTGTCTCCCATCTTTTTTCCCGGTGGTAATATAGGAGAATTGGCGGTTAACGGCACAGTAAACGATCTGGCGGTTTGCGGAGCAATACCCCAATACCTCTCTCTAAGTTTTATAATAGAAGAAGGCTTGAAAATGACTGAATTCTGGGAAATCTTAGTGGGTATAAAATCGGCTTGCGAAAAAGCCAATGTAAAAGTCGTTACCGGCGATACCAAAGTTGTAGAGAAAGGAAAGGGCGATAAGATTTTTATCAATACTTCGGGTATTGGGAGTATCCATCCAAAGGCAAATATTGCTGAGGACAACATTAAAGTTGGCGATAAAATTATTATCAGTGGCAATATTGCTACACATGGGATGTCTATCATGTCAGTAAGAGAAGGTTTGGATTTTGAGTCTACCATAGAAAGTGATACGACTAATTTAAACCATACGATTAAAAAATTAATTGATGAATTTGGAGATGGGGTTCACCTGCTTACAGACCCCACCCGAGGTGGCGTGGCCACTGTTTTAAAAGAAATAGCATTGTCGTCTAAAATTGGTATAGATATTTTTCAGAAGCATTTACCCATTGATGATCAGGTGGGAAGTGCCTGTGAGCTCTTGGGTCTTGACCCACTTTACGTAGCAAACGAGGGTTTGTTTTTAAGTTTTGTGGATTCATCGATAGCCGATTCATTTTTTGACAAACTTCAACAGGATGAAAATGGACAACATGCCTCTATTATAGGAACGGTAGTAGAGGAGCATTCCGGTCAGGTTATTTTAGAAAGCGCCATAGGAGGCAAACGCGTTGTAAGTATGTTGCCCGGCGAGCAGTTACCGAGAATCTGTTAAGTGATGGACTACAGTACATTAGGAGAAAGAGTAACCGACGCCTTTGTCTTTCAGGGGTCAGAACATAAACCATTTTTGGCGCCACGAGGGGTTTGGGCTACGGGGCAGATGCTATTTGTTTCGGATACCGGGCGGAACCGGGTTTTTATGTGGAAAACCATGCCAACTGAAACCTTTCAGGAACCCGATGTTATTTTAGGACAAGCCAATATAGATGATTCCGGACGAAATTCAAATATTGAAGTATCGGCAAAAACTTTGCATTATCCTTCGGGAATATGGAGCGATGGCCAAAAGCTCATTGTTGCTGATGCCTGGAACCATCGGGTATTGATATGGAATACTTTACCTACTCAAAACGCCCAAACCGCAGATGTTGTTTTAGGTCAGCCTGATTTTACCTCTAACCAACCCAACCTGAACGGCCAGGCTGAAACCCCCAAAGCCAATACCCTAAACTGGCCCTATGGTGTGTTTTCTGATGGTAGAAGCCTTTGGATTGCTGACACAGGAAACCGAAGGGTGTTGTATTTTGAGACTATCCCTGTGGCTGATTTTGCTAAGGCTGACAAAGTTATTGGTAAACCTGATTTAGAGACCAGAGATTTTGAAAATAACGAACCCATCTGGCCTTATTCAGTCAAGATAAGTGATAAAGGTGTGCTGGCTGTTGCAGATACCCAATTTTATAGAACCTTGATTTGGAAGAACAAAGACGAAGCATTCCATAAACCGGCAGACATCATCATTGGGCAGGATAATTTTGATAATGCCGGACAGAATCAATTCCGTTTGGCTCCGGAATCCAATACCCTGAACTGGACTTACGATACTTGCTTTTATAAGAATGGTATTTTAGTTAACGATACCGGAAACAGCAGGATATTGGGTTTTGATGCCATTCCAGGTCAAAATAATGCCTCTGCAGATTGGCTGATAGGCCGACCGACTTTTCAAAACAGCAGTGAATATATGGGGAATTTAGTAGGAACTAAAAGCGCAATATACTGGCCATTTTCCATCACTACAGTAGGGGATACACTTTTTATAGCCGATACAGGTAACCACCGATTGGTGATTGGGAAATTAAACCCGACTTATGCATTAAAAGGCGAAGAATGAGCCGAATTAATGCATAAGTCGGGGTTAACCTCCGAATAACATAACTCAAACTATTATAAGTTTAATTTATAGTTATTCGAGAGTCCTCGATCTTATTTTAATTTAATTATTAAAATAAAATAGAATCGGGATCCGATTTAGAAAAACACCATTAAGGCGCTTCGATTTGACTCAGCAACCATGATTAGATAAAATCGACTTAATGGTAGAGTTTTCTTATCTTGTACCGATGTAAATTTTAAGGAACTCGTAGTAACGAGTGACAACTTGTCCCGACCCCGAAACGTTGGGACAGGATTAAAATTACTTTCGGTATTCCTTTTGCATTTGAAAATTTTCGAATGCATATACGGGTTAAAGGCTTAAGTACATCCAGTAGACTCCTATCACTATAGCAAATAAGCCACCGGCAAAACGAACACCTTTAAAAAACATGTCATTGTGCTGCTGTTTGGTCAGCGATGATAATTTCCCTAAAATTAAAGCATAGGAAGACATGGCGATAACAGTACCAATGGCAAAACCTATAATATACTGAACAGCATCAAAATTATTTTCAAAACCAAGTACTGGTAAAAGCAAGAGAAAATGGGCTACCCCAGCTAAACCGTGAAGAAATCCAATACCAAGAGCAGATAAACTGTCTTGTTTTATAATCCTCTTATGAGTATGTTTATGATTGTCATTTTCGCTATGTTTATGTGCATGAATATGTACATAAGTTTCAGTTCCTTCATGAATGTGAGGATGAACATGCTTTTCTTTTTTATAAAAAATACGGTATAAAGCCCAAATGCCTATGCCAATCAAAACAACTGCAACAAGTTGTTCACTATAACCCGATATCTCTTCAACTGGAATTAAATCTTTAAACACATAAAATAAAACACCAATTAAAAGCATTCCCAATAGATGACCTAGCCCCCAGAACAGTCCAATTTTCCATGCCTTTTTTTTGGTGTCTATAACTAATGGAGTCACCGCAGCAAGATGATCAGGACCGGATACCACATGAAGCATAGATGCAAGTGTACCAGCAATAATGGGGAAATTTAACATCCTTTTATTTTATCGACTAAAAATAAAAAATAATTCATTATCAATCGATTAAAACATCAATGAAAAATCAAATTACTTCATTATTTTTTTATATCACACAAAATAAAAGCTGAGTAATTATTATTATAATTTATTAACTTTTATATCTAAAATTATATAAAACTTTTAAATCTTAATTTTTAAAAAAACATTTACAAGTAAACGCTTAATAAATAATTACTCAAACAATTTCAACCCATTTATAAGCTCCACCCAATCGTGGTTTGAAAAATATAATCGGTTTCAGTGCCTCCTTGAACAGGCTGGCTATCGTAGTTTAAACTCAAACCAAAATTGATAAAAAAGTCTAAAGGTAAATCGTAATTGACATCCAAATTAAAATCGGTTCGCCATCGTTCGGATTCGGTTAGACTTGGATAAACCACAATCCGGCTCAAGAGGCTAAGGTCTCCAATATCATAAAGGTTGGCTTCAGTACCCAGGAAGGCTTCAGCACTATTATTATTAGAGGCTTCACCTTCAACATTAAAACTCTCATTATTAAAAGACACCCCAGCTTGTAAGCCCCAATATAAACTATTGGTTTGAACAATGTATTTCCCTAAACCTACTTTACTAACAGTTCTCAGGTCGATATTTTGAGCTGTGTTTGACAGCCAATTGACTTCTCCCAGAAGAAACCAGTTTTTCTTTAAAAACCGATTGTAAATCAAATTGGCATCCAACCTTTGGGTTCTGGAAACATCAGATTGTGTGGAGATAATTTGATTGTAACGTGTAGAGGCCAGCCAGCGTTTTTCTCTATATCCTAAATAGCTTCTCATGCTGTATTGCGAGAGATCATTGGCTTTGGTGAAATTATAGCCAAAACTTACCGAAGCATCAACTTTACTCCAAAAATCACTGTCGATTTTCCTTAAATACACAATATTTTCAATTGGTGTTTCAATTAGAATGGAATCATTTTCAATAACATGAACAGAGGCTTTGGAAGAAGGCTCCAGATGCCCTGTATATCGTCTGCCGGTGTTTAAGGTTAATAGAAATTCAGTTTTAGTTTTGATATTTAAGACCTCATCCCAATCAATTTTAAAATCGCTGTCACTGTAGTCGGTTTCAAAAGTAGCTACACTTTGCCTTAAGGACTTCAATTCACCAATAATAATGTCTGAATTTTTTAGAAATAACGTATCATTTTGAGCAAAGGATGTTTTAATTGAAAATAAAATGAACAGTACAATTGTACCTAGAAGAAATTTTCCTTTATTAACATTCATAAATTTATCTTTTAATCTTTAGTAAGCTTTACAATGACCTTCTTTTCAGCATTTAAAAATTCAAGCGTATCACTGTTAAAACTGTAGTGCGTAATATTTTGAAGTGCTTGGGTTAAGCTTTGTTCTATTTTCATGTTTTCACAAGACATCATGGTGCTTCGCATTTTAGAGATTTTAATGCTGTTATTATCTTTTAGTTCAAAGCTACCGCTTAGACGATTGCAGCCTCCAGAACCGGCAACAAGACTATCTTGAACATTAAAAACCAAGTGCGCTTCATTTTGTAAAGTTTCGCTGTTGATAGGTTCATCTTCTATTTCAACGAGTTTCCAATAGGTGTCTAACCATTGGTTTTCTGGAGATTGTTTATTTAAAATATACAGGTCTTCCAGGTCACCCGTGATTCTTTCACCATTTTGGTCTAAGTGAAAAAGTTTGTTTTCACCAACTTGATAGGATTTTGATGAGTTGTCGCCAAGACTGATTTTACTGCCTGCATCATTCCATTTGAATTGACCTTGAGACGTATACACACTATCACTTTTGCCTAAATACTTTTCAGTTTTTGTATAGCTCAAATCGCTACCAAGCGTGATCTGAGTTTCTATGCCAACACAATCTGCACAGGGGATAATGCCTTTGTAAGTGCCATCCCAGTCGAGTGCATTTTGGCTATTACTTGCTGTGGGGAGCTTTTCATCAACGACCTTGCTTTCTTGAGTTTCAGCATTATTTTGCTTTGAGGATTCCGAATTGTTTTTGCAGGATGTAAATATCGCTGCTATCATACAAAAGATGATAAAATTAGTTTTCATAAGTATAGATTTAAATTAATTATAAGATAATAAATTTTAAAGATTTAGAGTTTGTTTTTATAGACTCGACCATTTTTCATTATCAACAGTATATTTTTTTCTGCATTATCAAGTAGATCCAAGTTTTCTAAAAGATTACCATCAATAATTAAAATATCGGCAAAAGCCCCTTCTTCAATCACGCCAATTTTTCCTTGGTATGGGCTTCTTTTTCCAGACATGGCCAGTAAATCAGCGTTATCGGAGGTGGCCATTTTAAGAATTTCAAAGTTATTGAACCAACGTTTCATTTTTAGTAATTGTTTGTTGGGTTGAGCCGCTTTGTCTTTATTGAATAAAACGTCAGAACCATAAGCAATTTTCATTTTGTATTTTTTGGCCAGTGCAAAAGCATTGTCCGTGCCGCTGTACATTTCGAGTTGTTTGGCCCGGCTTTCCGGTGATAGACCTGCTTTATTGCCTTCATCTATAAAAGGCTGTAAACTCCAAAAGATATCTTTATCAACCATCATTTTTACGGTTTCTTCATCGATTAGTTGCCCGTGGTCTATACATTTTACGCCTGCTTCTATGGCTTGTTGTATAGCTCTTGGCGTGTAGGCGTGTACGGTAACGTAAGTTCCCCAGTTTTCTGCCGCTTCTACAGCAGCCCTGATTTCTTGCACAGTATATTGGGTGACATCCAGCGGGTCATATATTGAAGATACGCCGCCACCGGCCATGAGTTTGATTTGGCTTGCGCCTTGCATAAGTTGCTCTCTGGTTTTTAGTCTTACGGCATCTGGACTATCTGCTATGGCTGCCGCATTAATTTTTTCTGCATAAGACAAGCCACTTGTGGGGTCGGATGGAATTTCATTGGGTAAACGAAAGTCGCCATGCCCACCGGTTTGTGAAATAAAAGCACCACTTGGCCAAATTCTGGGCCCTTTGCTAATACCTTGGTCAATGGCTTTTTTTAATCCAAATACCGGACCGCCGAGATCTCTAATACTTGTATAACCGTTCATGAGAAGGTTTTCAATGTTTTTTTCTGCTACAATGTTAACATAGCCTATATTGGCAGTCAACAATACTATTTGTGGTAAGCTGGCAAACATGCTGTGGTAATGTGCATCAATAAGTCCCGGCATTAAAAACTTACCTTCGCCATTGATGATTGTTGTTTTACCGCTTTTATCGGTTTTGATGGGGGTTTTAGATATTTTTTGGATGCTGTTATCTACAATTAAAACATTGGCATTGTAGGTGTCGTTGTCTTTACCATTAAAAATTTCAACATTATTGATGAGCGTAGTTTGCTGAGCCATCATAA
This sequence comes from uncultured Mesohalobacter sp., assembly GCA_964394095.1. Lineage (GTDB taxonomy): Bacteria > Bacteroidota > Bacteroidia > Flavobacteriales > Flavobacteriaceae > Psychroflexus. Next base: position 9,968 of record CAYMXD010000030.1, read on the forward strand.
TTGGTACAGCAAAAAACAAGATAATAAAATACAAGTTTTTCATGAGAATTGGTTTTTTATTTAGAATTCTAAATATTTAACAATTTTAAAGAAATTAATTTGAAGTTTAATTCAAAAGGTCATTTTTTTTAAATCAAATATTTCAATTCTATTTTTAAAAAACACATATACAATTTTATGGTATTGATCAATTATGAGGTCTCTCGAGTCTATTTTTACTGAATTTAAAGGTATTATTTCACCGGTTTCTTTTTGAAGTGATTTGAATTGAAGCTCCCCATTAGACGGTGTTACAAGTATAAATTCATCATTATTCAGACGGCCACTGCCTTTGGTTTTGAAGGTATCCTCAAGATATGAACCTAAATCGATATCAGGTATTTTGGTCGCTTCTTTATATAAAGAATTGTAATTGTGATAATTGCCGTAAACTAATGATGTTGTAGTACTGATGAACCCGATATCGGCAGAGACTAAAACATTTTTGAAAATATTATCTATCTGTTTTGGAATGATTCCAAAGGTAGATTTGTAAATGTCATAGCCTTTTCTACCATATTTTTTGGTTTCATTGATGAATTTTGTTTTTACAAATTTTGTTAAGGTTGTATCGTATTTCTGCTCAGCTTGTTTATCAAAAAACGTAAAATTATTGTTCTGTTTAAAAAAATATCCATTCTCCCTTATTTCTAAGCTTGGTATGTTTTGAGCCTTAAATTGTTTGATGAGTTTTGGTTTTAAACTATCGTTTATTGTCTCAAAGTATAAATCGCCGTTAGAGAATATGAAAAAATTATGGGCCTTAGTATCATACCAAACTTTATAATTGTTTGTAGAAAGTTTTACACTGCGTTCTACATAAGTAGAGTTGTTTAAGGTCACAGGTTTATCCCATAGATTTCCTCCGGTTTTAGAATTGATTTTATGAATAAACGAGGGCGTAATACTTAGGATATGGCTTTGGTCCTGCTCTATAAAATAAGCTCCAAAATCATTAGACTTAAATATCTTAACCGGTTTATTCCAGACTTTCTGACCTGAAGAATCCACCTTGGTTAAAAACTGATCCTGAATGATATAGAAGTTTTCGTCTCGTGATGGTATGATGCTTTCTATTAAAGGATATTTATCTGTTTTTTTCCACTTCTTTTGGGCTTTATCGATATCAATCACATCAAATCCCGATGGGGTTACAGCAATAAAATGTGTATCGCTCAAGAATGTTTTCGTAACATTGCCAAAAACATTAATGCTGTCATTCCATATCGGTTTCATCTCATGACTTTTATAGGCATAGATAGAATTAGCTTGATTGGCATTTTTTAGGCTTATAGCTTTGGAAACTAAGAACAAATTGTCTTTTGGATAGTGATAATCAAGTTTTTTTACACCATCAACTTCAAAGAGGA
>CAYMXD010000031.1:0-10898 GCA_964394095.1 uncultured Mesohalobacter sp.
AGCTTCTTCCGCCAATGCATCAATCACATTAAATCTTCCAATAGAAGCGTCGTACTGTCTCCAGTCCATTTCAATGACATTTAAACTGAGACTTTCATTTAATTCCTTACCATTGAAGTTGAAGTAATTATTCTCACTACCATTCACCACAGAATTATAACCTTTATGTTTAAGTCCAAAAGGGTAATAATTATTCTCCTCGATAATCTCTGTAGAAGCAGTGATTTGACCGTCGTTATTTTTATCGGAGTAGGACAATCTAATATTCCCCAAATGGTCTTTAAATTGATATACATAATCGAAGCCCTGCTGTAGATCACTCGCATCAATTGGTTCGATATAGCCTTCGGGTTGGGAGATGAATTTTAATGTAGTTGGAGATATACCTGCTGCACTGTCGTATATAAATGCTCCTGAATATAAAACTGCTGAAGAGCCAGATAAGCCTTCTTCCTGAACATACTTCGCAAGTTTCACCCCTGTGGCATCATAAACGTATTCTATATATTTTCCAGTCATACTTTGTGTGGCAAATTCAACTTTCTTAGGCAAATTTAAATGATTATACTCAATATTTATAATGTCTTTGTTTTTATCTTCTATCATATTGCCGTTGGCGTCGTAAGTATAATCGTTTCCTGAGGTGTTGCCGTCTTTAAAACCGTTATCATCGGCAGTATCGCTTACTCTGGATAGCTGGTTACTTCTGCTAAAATAGTCATAATCCAAATCGTCTATAAGGTCTATGGTATTAGTTGTTGTGGCGCCTTTTCGTTTCAGGCTGAGGATATTTCCGTTTTTGTCATAATTGATATCTCCTTCAAAAAAATCTTCCTGCTCACCGTCTAAATCACCTATCATAGCATGAGGCGTCAAATAATTCGCAGAATTTAGTCTATTTAAGGCATCGTACTCGTAGCTATAACTTCTTATGTCACTAGACGTATTTTGGGTACGCCAGTGCGTTTCTGATATATTACCATTAAATAAAGCTTGAGTATTACTACCATCTGGGAGGTCGTTGTAACGGATATTGAAGGCAAACAACTTATCCGGATTTGGGTTCAGTACATCATTGATGTCTGTTAACCAGCCGCGAATATTATAATTGAAATTGATATTCTGTAAGGTATTTGAGGCATTGGCAACGTCTCCACCGCCCACTCTTTTTTCAATAAGCTGCCCCAATTCATCATATTCATTAAAGACAATAAGTTCTTCCCCCTGATTATTGATGTTTTGGGTATGTTTAACCAGGCTTTGATTATGCTCGTTGTAGGTAAACTTATCCACAATTATTGTAGTATATCCATAGGCGATATGCTTATTATGGGTTTATAAGGTTAAGCCGAGGAAGTCTTCAAGTTTGATATTATTGATATCTTCTGTTTGTAAATATTCATTTTTGGAGTGGCTGTAAATCGGTCTGGCTTTGTCGCCGCAAAGGGTGACCGTGGTAATCCGGTTATTGCATAGTCACTCGTGCAAACCAAAATATTCAGTTTATCAATAAAACAAGGCAGTTACAAGCTTCAGTATAAGAGTTTAGCCGGTATTTTTAAAACTTGGGCATCATATAAAAATAAAATTAAAAAATTGATAATCAGTCATCTATAAGGCTTTAGTTAAGAGTGAGTTTAGTCTAAGCAGTAATATACAATGGTATAGAAGTTTAGAGAAAAATATTTTTATCGCTTTTTAAACGTTTAAGTATGTATTTTACAGAGAATAGTCTTATCTATTACGACGGTGAGTTTGTGAACCCTTCAAAGGTTGGTGTCGACCCTTACAGCCAATCCTTGCATTACGGAAACGGTGTATTTGAAGGCATCAGATCTTACAAAACCGAAAAAGGAACTAAAGTTTTTAAGGCGGAAGCCCACTACAAAAGATTGAAGTATGGTGCTGAAGTGATGAACATTACATTCAGCTATAGCATTGAAGAACTTGTAGAACTTACCTACAAATTATTAGACTTAAATCAACTCCAAGACGCCTACATCCGGCCGATAATCATCACCAGTCCCAATATGGGGCTTGGCACCCCGGAACATTCTTCACTCATCATTCAATGCTGGGAATGGGATAAATTGATGGGCGATAAACTCTTAAAAGTCATGACGTCTTCCTTTCAACGACCAAATCCGAAATCCTGTTTTGTTGACGCAAAAGTTACCGGACACTACGTCAACTCGCTTCTGGCAAGAAATGAAGCCAGTAAAGAAGGCTACGATGAATCCATTTTGTTAGACATGAACAACAAGGTCGCAGAATGTTCAGGCGCTAATATTTTTATGGAAAAAAACGGCAAGTTGTTCACACCCAAAAAAGGCCACATTATGCCCGGAATTACCAGAACTGTAGTTATGGATATCTGCAAAAGCATTAATGTTGAAGTCGAAGAAGCCGAGTTTAGCATTGAAGATTTAAAACAAGCTGAAAGTGCCTTTTTTACAGGTACCGCCGCAGAAGTTGTCGGTCTAAAATCTATAGACGAGTATGAATTTCCATTGGCATGGGAAGATTCTCAGGGCTATCGCCTCATGCATTTGTATCAACAAGAAGTTTTAGGGCAGAGAGAATTACCTAAAAATTTATCCAAAGCTGTTTAACATATGGAGTTGAATAAATACAGCAAAACAGTCACCCAAGACCCTACACAACCCGCGGCAAAAGCCATGTTGCATGCTATTGGGTTAACAACCGAAGATTTTTTTAAACCTCTTATTGGGATTGCCAGCACCGGTTATGAAGGTAATCCCTGCAATATGCACCTTAACGATTTGGCCAAATTGGTGAAAGAAGGCACTTTAGAAGAAGATATTGTGGGTTTAATTTTTAATACCATTGGCGTAAGTGATGGTATTTCCATGGGTACACCGGGGATGCGGTATTCCTTACCTTCAAGAGATATCATTGCAGATTCTATGGAAACCGTAGTTCAGGCCATGAGTTATGACGGCTTGGTCACTGTAGTGGGCTGTGATAAAAATATGCCCGGGGCCTTGATTGCCATGATCCGATTAAACAGACCCAGCATATTGGTCTACGGCGGCACCATAGATTCCGGACGTCATAAGGGCAAACGCTTAGATGTGGTCTCTGCTTTTGAAGCCTGGGGCAGCAAAGTGGCGGGTACAATGTCCCAAGACGAGTACCAAAACATTATCCAAAAAGCTTGTCCCGGCGCCGGGGCTTGCGGTGGCATGTACACCGCAAATACCATGGCTTCCGGTATAGAAGCTTTAGGTATGGCATTGCCGTACAATTCTTCTAATCCCGCCTTGAGCAAAGACAAAAAGCTGGAGTCCGTCAATGCCGGTAAAGCCATGAGAACACTGCTGGAAAAGGACATCAAGCCTTTGGACATCATCACCAAAAAATCTTTAGAAAACGCCGTAAGACTCATTACCATTCTTGGGGGCTCTACAAATGCCGTATTACATTTCTTGGCCATTGCCAGAGTTGCCGGGATTGAATTTTCGCTAAGCGATTTTCAAAAAATCAGTGACGATACCCCCTTTTTGGCAGATTTAAAGCCCAGCGGCAAATACCTCATGGAAGATGTTCACGCCATTGGAGGCATTCCGGCAGTGTTGAAATACTTGCTTAAAAAAGGTTTAATCCACGGCGATTGTTTAACCGTTACCGGAAAAACCCTTGCTGAAAACCTATTAGACGCCAAGGATATAGGCGAAGACCAAGATGTGATAAGACCTGTTGAAAAACCCATAAAACCCACGGGACACTTAAGAATGCTCTATGGAAATTTAGCTGAAGAGGGTTGTGTGGCCAAAATTACAGGAAAAGAAGGCTTAAAATTTACAGGAAAAGCCAAGGTGTTTAACGGCGAATATGAAGCCAATGATAGCATAAGAGATGGACAGGTTAAAAAAGGCGATGTGGTAGTGATTCGGTATGAAGGGCCAAAAGGTGGTCCGGGCATGCCCGAAATGCTAAAACCCACAGCAGCGATTATGGGTGCCGGCTTAGGCAAAGATGTCGCCTTAATCACAGATGGGCGTTTTTCAGGAGGAACCCACGGGTTTGTTGTAGGGCATATCACACCGGAAGCTCAGGACGGCGGGACTATAGCGCTTGTTCAAGACGGAGACAGCATTACCATTGATGCTGAAACCAATACCATAAATCTGAACGTTTCTGAAGAAGAACTTCTACAAAGAAAGAAAAACTGGAAAGCCCCCGACTTAAAATTTAAAAGAGGGGTGTTGTATAAATATGCCAAAACCGTATCATCGGCTTCCAAAGGCTGTGTAACAGACGAATTTTAATTTATGATTATGAACGACGTGAAATCAATGACATCAGCAAAACAAAATGCTAAAACAACTGAACGTATATCAGGTAGTGACGCTATTGTAAGGTGTCTTATCGAAGAAGGAGCAAATACCATTTATGGCTATCCCGGCGGTGCCATTATGCCTGTTTACGATGAACTTTATAAGTATCAGGATAAAGTTCATCATGTCCTCACTCGACATGAACAAGGCGCCATTCATGCCGCACAAGGTTACGCCAGAATCTCCGGAAAAGTGGGCGTAGCTCTGGCGACTTCAGGACCGGGAGCCACAAACCTTATTACGGGAATTGCCGATGCGCAGATAGACTCAACCCCATTAGTCTGCATTACAGGACAGGTGGCCTCGCACCTTCTGGGAAGCGATGCTTTTCAAGAAACCGATATTATTGGGATTTCAACCCCTGTGACCAAATGGAACCACCAAATCACAAAAGCATCAGAAATCCCCGAAGTCCTGGCCAAAGCGTTTTATATTGCCAAAAGCGGCAGACCCGGCCCGGTATTGATAGACATCACTAAAGATGCTCAATTTGAAGATGTTGATTTTTCTTACCAAAAGTGTGAGCACATAAGAAGTTATAAGCCGGTACCCAAAACCACTACAAGCAGTCTTGAGGCTGCCGCAGAGGCAATAAATACCGCCAAAAAACCACTTATAGTTTGGGGACAGGGCGTTATTTTGGGAGCAGCAGAAGAACAACTTAAAGCGGTAATTGAAAAAGCAGGCGTGCCTGCGGCATGGACTATCTTGGGTGCTTCTGCAATTCCTACTGAACATCCACTTAATGTTGGTATGGTCGGCATGCACGGCAATTATGGCCCCAACGTGCTCACCAATGAATGCGATGTCCTAATAGCCATAGGAATGCGCTTTGATGACAGAGTAACCGGGAGTTTAGCCACTTATGCTAAACAGGCTAAAGTGCTGCATTTTGAGATAGACCCGGCAGAAGTCAATAAAAATGTAAAAGCCGATATTGCAGTCCTGGGCGATGCGAAAGAAAGCCTTTCGAAATTATTGCCACTGCTAAAACCAAATGCGCATATAGAATGGCATCAACGTTTTAAAGACTATTACGCTATTGAATATGAAAAAATTATAAAGGAAGACATCCTCCCAACTAAGGAAGGACTCACGATGGGAGAAGTCGTTCATGAAATTAATAAACAGTCTAAAGGCCAAGCGGCTATTGTAAGCGATGTAGGTCAACACCAAATGATTGCCTGCCGCTATGCAGATTTCAAAACCACCAAGAGCAATATCACCTCAGGCGGATTGGGTACTATGGGTTTTGCCTTACCGGCCGCAATTGGGGCAAAAATGGGCGCTCCCGACCGTGAAGTTGTCGCCATTATAGGCGATGGCGGCTACCAGATGACCATACAGGAATTAGGGACTATCTTTCAACAGCAGCTACCGGTAAAAATTGTCGTTTTAAACAATGAATTTTTAGGCATGGTGCGCCAGTGGCAACAGTTGTTTTTTGATAAACGCTATGCCTCTACAGATATGATAAATCCGGATTTTGTGGCCATAGCCAAAGGCTACTATTTAGAGGCTACCAAGGTGACCAAACGCGAAGAGTTATCGGCTGCTGTCGAGGAAATGATAGCCTCCAAAGGCCCGTATTTCCTTGAAGTTTGCGTGGAGAAAGAAGACAATGTCTTCCCCATGATTCCCTCAGGCGCTTCAGTTTCAGATATTAGATTAGAATAATATGGATACAGAAAAAGAACTATACACCATCTCAGTGTATTCAGAAAATAATATAGGCCTTTTAAACCGGGTGTCTGCCATTTTTCAAAAGCGACACATCAATATTGAAAGCATAAGCACCTCTATTTCAGAAATAAAAGGGGTGTCAAGGTTTACCATTGTCGTCATTATAACTGAGGTACAAATCAGAAAAATTATCGGACAAATCGAAAAACAGGTAGAAGTTATCAAAGCTTTTTATCACAAAGACGAGGATATCATTTACCAGGAATCTTGTTTGTTTAAAATCAAATCTGAATTGTTATTTGAAAAAAGAGACATTCAAAACATCATCAAAGAAAGCAATGCCAATATCGTGACCGTAAACAAAGAATTTTTCGTTTTAGAAAAATCCGGAAGACGTTCAGAAGTCGATTTATTGCATCGTGAACTCAGCGCGTATGGCATTTTACAGTTTGTAAGGTCCGGACGCATAGCCGTTACTAAAGAACCAATGGAAATTTCAAAAATTCTACAAGGATATCAATTATAAAAGATAAAACATGGCAAATTATTTTAATACACTTTCGTTAAGACAACAATTAGAGCAACTCGGTAAATGCAGGTTTATGGCATCATCTGAATTTAAAGATGGTGTAAACGCATTAAAAGATAAAAAAATAGTTATAGTAGGCTGTGGCGCACAGGGCTTAAATCAGGGCTTGAACATGCGCGATTCCGGATTGGATATCTCCTATGCCTTACGCCAACAATCTATTGATGAAAAAAGAGCTTCCTACATAAATGCCACAGACCATGGCTTTAGCGTAGAGACTTACGACGAATTAATTCCCGAAGCAGACCTGGTACTCAACCTTACGCCGGATAAACAGCATACCAATGTAGTGAATACTGTCATGCCTTTAATGAAAAAAGGCGCTACATTGAGCTATTCTCACGGGTTTAATATCGTTGAAGAAGGCACTCAGGTGAGGGAAGATATCACCGTCATTATGGTTGCGCCAAAATGTCCCGGCACGGAAGTGAGGGAAGAATATAAACGCGGTTTTGGTGTACCAACACTCATTGCCGTTCACCCGGAAAACGATCCGGAAGGCAAAGGTTTAGAACAGGCCAAAGCTTATGCTGTGGCTACAGGAGGCCACCGAGCCGGTGTTCTGGAATCCTCGTTTGTGGCTGAGGTAAAAAGCGATTTAATGGGCGAACAAACCATTTTATGCGGGGTGTTACAAACCGGGTCCATCTTGTGTTTTGACAAAATGGTAGAACAAGGAACTAACCCAAATTATGCGGCTAAACTTATTCAGTACGGTTGGGAAACCATTACAGAAGCCCTTAAGCAAGGTGGAATCACTAACATGATGGACCGCTTGTCTAACCCGGCTAAAATAAAAGCCTTTGAATTATCTGAAGACTTAAAAGTCATCTTAAAGCCGTTGTTTGAAAAACGTATGGATGAAATCTTATCCGGCTATTTTTCTAAAGATATGATGGAAGATTGGGCAAATAATGATGCTAAACTCTTAAAGTGGCGGGCAGCAACCGCAGAAACGGCCTTTGAAAAAACCGAATTAACCACAGAAGATATTCCCGAGCAGGAGTACTTCGACCACGGAACACTTATGGTGGCTTTTGTGAAATCCGGCGTAGAACTCGCTTACGAAACCATGACTAAATCCGGAATCATTGAGGATTCTGCCTATTACGAGTCTCTACACGAATTGCCTTTAATTGCCAATACCCTTGCCCGAAAGAAATTGTACGAAATGAATCGGGTAATTTCAGATACCGCAGAATACGGTTGCTATCTTTTTGACCATGACGCCAAACCTCTACTGAAGGATTTTATGAAAACCGTAGAAGCTTCAATTATTGGCCAAGCTTATTCCGATTCCAATGCGGTAGATAACAGTAAATTGATTGCCGTAAATGAGGCTATACGCACCCATGATAAAGAGGCTGTTGGCAAACGTTTAAGAGCAGCAATGACCGCCATGAAACAAATCAATAAAGCAAACAAAGCCAATGCATCTGTTGCGGTATAAACATTAATTTTTACGTTTTTGATATGCTTGTTGTACAATTAATATGACAACAGTTATGAAGTTACAATTTGATAAACCCCCTGTATGAGTTCAGTAGAAACGACATATTTCCCCACCTTAAGAAAAGTTAGAGAAGCTTCAGAAACCTTAAAAGGTGTTGCTGTATTAACCCCTTTAACATCAAATATTAGGTATTCTAAAAAATTTAATGGCACAATTCAGTTTAAACGCGAAGATTTACAACAAGTCCGTTCATATAAAATTCGCGGGGCTTACAACAAAATACATTCGCTTTCCAGAGATGAGCGCCGTAAAGGTATAGTTTGTGCAAGCGCCGGAAACCATGCCCAAGGCGTGGCTTATGCCTGTGCAAAATTAGAGATAAAAGGAGCTATCTATATGCCTGCACCAACACCAAAACAAAAGATAGAACAGGTGAAAATGTTTGGGGGCAATTATATTGAAATTATGCTTGTTGGCGATACTTTTGACGATGCCTACGATGCTGCTAAAGCGGATTGTGAGTCGTCCGACAAGACCTTTATTCACCCTTTTGATGACCCCAAAACCATTGAAGGTCAAGCCACTGTTGGTCTGGAAATCATAGAGCAATGCAAAGAGCACATCGATTATGTTTTTGTGGCGATTGGTGGTGGTGGACTTGCCTCGGGGCTGAGTTCTATATTTCAGGTGCTTTCGCCAAAAACAAAAATTATTGGGGTTGAACCTCTGGGCGCACCGGCCATGAAAACCGCCATAGACAACAAAGAGATTCAAACCTTAGACCACATCGATAAATTTATTGATGGCGCATCTGTAAAACGCATAGGTTATCTTAATTACGAGATTTGCAAAACACTACTGCACGATATCGTTCTTGTGGATGAGGGCAAAGTTTGCCAGACTATACTCGATTTATACAACAAAGAAGCTATTGTTGCAGAGCCTGCCGGCGCCTTGTCTATTGCCGCTTTAGACGATTATGCCGAAGCCATAGACGGAAAAAATGTGGTGTGTATCGTGAGTGGCAGCAATAATGACATTTCCAGAATGGCAGAAATAAAAGAACGGGCATTGTTGTACAATAAATTAAAACATTATTTTATTGTAAAATTCCCTCAGCGTGCCGGAGCCTTAAAACAATTTGTTGCCGAAATTTTAGGCCCGACCGATGATATTGCACATTTTCAATACACTAAGCGAAACAGCAAAGAAACCGGTCCTGCCGTTGTAGGTATTGAGATTGAAAAGCCGGAAGACCTTGAACCCTTGATAAAACGTATGAAAGAGCAGCATTTTTTCGGAGAATACCTCAACGACAAACCTCATCTTTTTGAATTCTTAACTTAAACCAATTTCCTAAATTCATTTTATATTTTGAAAGTCTTAAAATTCGGCGGCACTTCTGTGGCTAATGCCCAAAACCTAAAAAAAGTAGTAGAAATTCTAAAATCAGAATCCAATACTCACAACTTGGCTGTGGTGGTATCTGCATTTGGAGGCATAACAGACAAGCTTTTGGAAGCCGGCACCTTAGCTAATAATAAGGATAAAGCCTATCTAAAAGCCTTTGAAGCAGTTTATGAAAGACACCTGAATATTGCAAATGAACTTGTAAAAGGGCATCAAAAAGATATACTTTTACGAGCCGTTGAAACCAAGTTAAACGACCTAAAAAACTATTTGGATGGCATTTTTCTTTTGGGCGAGTTTTCTAAACGTTCCGAGGCCAAAGTCTTAGGTTTTGGGGAACAATTATCATCTTACATTATTTATGAGACTCTAAAAGAAAAGGTTCCGGACACTATATTGAAAGACAGCCGTGAACTTATTATAACCAACAACAACTTTACCAACGCCAGAGTACATCGAAAAGTAACACAAGAACGTATATCAGAATTTTTTAATACAGTTAAAGCAAAAATCACCTTACTTCCCGGATTTATATCCAAATCAGAAACGGGCGATTGTACTACGCTTGGGCGCGGTGGTTCAGACTATACCGCCGCCATCATTGCTTCTGCAGTAAATGCTTCGGTGTTAGAAATATGGACAGACGTGAGCGGGATGTACACGGCGAATCCTAAATTGGTGAGCCAAGCCTACCCCATTGATCAAATTTCCTATGAGGAAGCCATGGAATTATCGCATTTTGGGGCCAAAGTTTTGTATCCGCCAACGGTGCAACCGGCGCTTCAAAACCAAATCCCTATTCATATTAAAAACACCTTTGAACCCACAGCTAAAGGAACATTGATTAGCCAAAGCCATTCTTCTCAAAATGGCTTAATCACCGGCATCAGCCACGTTGATGGCATTGCGCTTTTAACACTTGAAGGCGGCGGAATGGTTGGGGTAACTGGCTTTGCTTCACGCTTATTTTCAGCATTATCTAAAGCTGAAATAAACGTTGTGGTCATCACTCAAGCCTCATCCGAACATTCCATTTCTGTTGGTATTTACAGTCATGAAGCAGATTTGGCTAAAACGATAGTAGACGAAGAATTTTCGACTGAAATAAGTTTAAAACGCATAAAACCCCTCCAAGTTGAAAACGACTTGGCTATTGTTGCCGTTGTAGGAAGTGCCATGAAAAACCATCAGGGGGTGAGTGGTAAGATGTTCAGTGCATTGGGGCAGAACAATGTCAATATTAGGGCTATTGCACAAGGCTCTTCAGAGCTTAATATATCTGCAGTGATTTCAAAAACCGATATTAAAAAGGCCCTGACCACCTTGCACAGCAGGTTTTTTGAAAAGCAAATCAAAACCCTTCATTTGTTTATTGTCGGCATCGGAAATGTTGGCGGTATCT